>NZ_JAVAJJ010000015.1:0-179677 GCF_052112305.1 Pseudomonas sp. QLc11A | reverse complement strand
CGATGAGGCCGGCACAGCCAACATCCTTGGTGCCTGACACACCGCTTCGCGAGCAAGCTCGCTCCCACAGGTTGATCCGCGCCGAACGCAGATTCTGCGTGCGCTGAAAATCCCTGTGGGAGCGAGCCTGCTCGCGATGAGGCCGGCACAGCCAACATCCTTGGTGCCTGACACACCGCTTCGCGAGCAAGCTCGCTCCCACAGGTTGATCCGCGCCGAACGCAGATTCTGCGTGCGCTGAAAATCCCTGTGGGAGCGAGCTTGCTCGCGATGAGGCCGGCACAGCCAACATCCTTGGCGCCTGACCCACCGCCATCGCGAGCAAGCTCGCTCCCACAGGTTGATCCGCGCCGAGCGCAGAGGCTGTGTGCTCTGAAAGTCATTGTGGGAGCGCGGCCGCACTCCGCGCCACAAGCCCGTCCGTCCGGGCAATTTCAACGCCGATTGAATTATTGCGCCGCTCGCCGGCTCTGCTTGGTTAAGAGACGTTTGCATCCGACGTCCTGGCGCGAAGCAGGTGAGCCATGCCCCGCAACCTCGATGACAGGCGCGATTTTTCGGCGACTGGCGAGCCAGCCGCCAAGCGCTCGAGCAAGGAAAAATCATCGCCACTGACCGGCGCCCGCAAAGCCAGGTTGCCGGATCTGCTCAAGCCGCAATTGGCGACGCTGGTGGACAGGGTCCCGGACGGCTCGTGGAGTTACGAAATCAAGTTCGACGGCTACCGGATCATGGCTCGCATCGACCACGGCGACGTCAGGCTGGTCACCCGCAATGGCCACGACTGGACCCACAAACTGCCAGGACAGGCCCAGGCCCTGGTCGCGCTTGGCCTGGAATCGGCGTGGCTCGATGGTGAAATGGTGGTGGCCGACGACCAGGGTGTGCCGGACTTTCAGGCGCTGCAAAACGCCTTCGAGGCGCAGCGCAGCGACGGCATTCTCTACTACCTGTTCGACCTGCCGTACCTCAATGGCGTGGACTTGCGCGAAGTGCCGGTCGAAGAACGTCGGGCGGCGCTGGCGACTGTGCTCAAGGCCAATGACCAGCCGCTGCTGCGCTTCTCCCAGTCGTTTGGCGAGGAGCCGCAAGCCTTGTTCGACAGCGCCTGCCGGATGCGCATGGAAGGCTTGATCGGCAAGCGTCTTGGGTCGCCCTATGTCTCCCGGCGCAGCAGTGACTGGGTCAAGCTCAAATGCCAGCATCGGCAGGAGTTCGTCATCGTCGGATTCACCGAGCCGAAAGGCTCGCGCCATGCCTTCGGCGCGCTGCTGCTGGGGCTGCATGACCGCGACACTGGCGAGTTGCGCTATGCCGGCAAAGTCGGCACCGGGTTCAACGAGGCGACGCTGCGCAACCTCCATGAGCAGCTCAAGCCGTTGCAGGTTAAAAAACCGTCGGTGGTCAATCCACCCGGCGGTGCCGAGGCCAGGGATGTGCATTGGCTCAAACCCAAGCTGCTGGCAGAAGTGGCTTTCGCTGAAATGACCCGGGACGGTTCAGTGCGCCATGCCGTGTTCCATGGCCTGCGCAATGACAAACCGGCACACGACATCACCGAGGAGCGCGCGAACACCGTGAAAACCTCCACTGCGAAAAAAACCGCTGCCACACAAAAGAAGCCCGACCCCGCACCCTCGCAAGTCGGCCTGGAAGCGGGGCAGGTGCGCATCACTCACCCGGACCGGGTGATCGACCCCGGCAGCGGCACCACCAAACTGCAACTGGCGCAGTACTACGCGAGTGTCGCCGAGTGGATCCTGCCGGAACTCAAGGATCGCCCGGTGGCGCTGGTGCGTGCACCGGACGGTATCGCCGGCGAGCTGTTTTTCCAGAAGAATGCCGAGCACCTGGCGATCCCCGGCATCGCCACGCTGGACAAGCAGCTCACCGGTCAGCCGATGATGCTGATCAACAATGCCGAGGCGCTGATCGGCGCGGTGCAGATGAGTACCGTGGAGTTGCATACCTGGAACGCCACGTCGGCCAACTTCGACAAGCCGGACCGTTTTATCCTCGACCTTGACCCGGACCCGGCGCTGCCATGGAAACGCATGATCGAGGCCACTGAGTTGACGCTGTCGGTGCTGGATGAGCTGGGGCTCAAGGCGTTTCTGAAAACCAGCGGCGGCAAGGGCATCCATGTGGTGGTACCGCTGACCCGCAAGCTCGGCTGGGATGAGGTCAAGGACTTCAGCCATGCCATTGTCAGCCACATGGCCAGGCTGCTGCCCGAGCGTTTTTCGGCGGTGTCGGGACCGAAGAACCGGGTCGGACGGATCTTCATCGATTACCTGCGCAACGGCCTGGGCGCGACCACCATCTGCGCCTACGCCGTCCGTACCCGTGAGGGCCTACCGGTGTCGATGCCGATCTTTCGCCAAGAGGTTGCCGAACTCAAGGGCGGCAATCAGTGGAACCTGCACAACGCGCTTGAACGCCTGGCGGAAGTCGGTGATGAGCCCTGGGCGGACATGCGCAAGACCCGGCAGGCGATCACTGCCGACATGCGTCGGCGGGTGGGAATGAAGAAGTGACCGCAAGGGTCAGGAAGGGCCCCCCTTGTGGCGAGCAAGCTCGCTCACCACAAGGGCGGGGTGTTACTTGAGGAATGCCTGGAAGTCGCTACCCAGTTTGTCGATCGCCGCCTTGAAGTCCTTGGCGGTAATCTTCTGGCTTTCATTTTCCAGGGTAGTGCCGAACACCTTGCGCACCACTTTGGCCACGGTCTGATTGCTCTTGGCGTCGATGAACTCGGCTTCGATGAACAAGGTGGTGTCCTGGTCACGGTGACCGGTGGCTGCCTGGGTTGCCCCGACGACGGCCGCGATGGGGACCACTTCATACCACTTCATGCCTTCGTTCTCGGCGTTCACCCCGGTAATCGCCGCACGCATGATCAGGGGCCGGGAACCCGCCGGAGCCGCTGAGGAATTCGACACTACGCGGTACCGCTGACCCAGCGTGGCCTTGGCCTTGCTGGTCATGTAGTTCTGAATGTCGGTCAGCGTCTGCTGGTTGACCCGCTCATCGGGCTTGGGCGCCGGGTACAGTTCCAGCTTGTTGAACACCACGGTGTCATACGCGTTCGGGTTCCACGAAGGGCTGACCCAGCGCATCGTAGTGCCGCCGCTCGGCGTTTCGACTTCCTGCAGGTTGTTGTAGTTGGACAGGAAGCCTGAGTATTGTTCCTTCTCAGTCACTTTCGAGGTGCAGCCGCCTAGCAACAGACTTGCCAGCGCAGCGCCGACCAGCAGTTTTCGGGACAGATTCATAGTGGTGTCTACTCCTTGGATAAAATCGTCGTTCTTTCGTTTACAAGACATCAAAATCGCCAGGTCATGTTCCCGCTCAGGGCTTGAATCCAGGCATTGTCGAACTCACCGGAAATCTGATTGCCGGAAACGGACTTGGTCTGCTCAACCGGCATGTCACCGAGCCAGACCATGGCCCAACTGACGTTGATATCGGTGTCCTTGTTCAGAGCATAGGTGGCTCCTGTGGCAATGCGCCAGGATTCGTTCATCGGCACGATCACACTGCGGTTGCCGTCCGACACGGCGCTGCTGTCGTACGCCACGCCGACGTTCCACAGCCATTGCTCGGTGGCCTGGTATTGCGCACCCAGGGACAGGTGCCAGGTGTCCTTGAAACCGGCGTCGACCGTTGTCGATTGCGCACCGACCGCGGTGGTGTCGACCTGCACGCCGATGTCACCGAATTCCGACCAGTCCTGCCAGTTGACCGAGGCCAGCAAGGCCCATTGCCGGTCCAGTTGCTGGAACAGGCTCAGGGTGACGGTTTGCGGCACCTTCACATCGAGTTCGGTTTTGGTGTTGTTGACACGCTCGAGCAGTCGGCCATCGCCATTCACGTCCAGCCGGTCCTCGAAGTCCAGGTCGACCTGGCTGGTGTAGGTCAGTCCAATGCGCGTGCCGGCTTGCGGGGCGTAGATCACGCCGACATTCGCCCCGAAGCCCCAATCCTGGTCCTTGTACTTGAATTGGCCGTCGGTGCGGTCGGTAAAGCCGAACGGCGAGCGGTCAATCGCGGTCTGGGATTGCAGCATGCCGTACATGGCCTTGACGCCCAGACCCACCGACCACTGCTCGTTGAAGCGATAAGCCACGCTCGGCACCAACGACAGGCCGAGCAGGCTGGCGTTTTGCGAGAAGTAGCGTCCGGACCAGTCGTTGTCGTAGTTGACCGCCAACCCGAAGTCGCCGTACTGGCCGAAACCGACGCTCCAGTGTTCGTCCAGTTCATGGCTGATGAAGAAGCTGCCGCCGGGAATCGGGTCGAGGGCGTTGCCACTGCCGCTGCCCGGGGTGTTGGTGCCGGCATCGCGGTCGAAGCTCAAATCGCCGTACAGCACCTGCAAGCCGGCGGTGATTTGCGTGCCTGGCAGGTAGCTCATGCCCGCCGGATTGCTGGCGATGGTCGAGGGGCCTTGGGCGCGGGCCGCGGCACCGGCGTTGGCCAGGCCAGCGTTATCGGTGCCGATTTCGTAAAGCATGATGCCGCCGGCCCAGGCTGGCTGGCAGCACAGGGCGAGTAGCGTACAGGCGGGTAGAGCCAGTGTGCTTGTGCGCATGTAACTACCTCATCAAATGTCCATTTCGAATGTGGGTGGCCTGTGCCGGCCACCCATGGTTTCGGCTGTTTACTTGGCCATGGCTGCCCTGGCCGCTTCGATCTTGGCCTTGACCGCATCAAGGTTGAAGCTCGCGCCTTTCTGCATCGGCGGAAACTCCACGGCTGTTTCGGCCAGTTTGACCACTTGTTGCTGCACAAATACAAAACGCCAGAACTGGAATTTGAACCACTCGAAATATTCCAGCGAACCATTGGCCGCCATGTTTTCCGGCCATCCGGCACGTTCGAACGGATCGAGGCGCAGGTTAGTCAGGATCGGCATGTCCAGCGTGACCTTGGCCCCCAGCCAGCCCCCGGGCTGATCGATGAAGCGATACTTGAAGTCATCGATGCGGATCGCACCCAGGGTGCTCTCTCCAAAGTAGAAGATTTCATGCCGGTTCGACGGACCTTTTCCGGTGATCATTGGTGTTTGATCATAGCCGTCCAGGTGAACTTTGTAGGTGGTATCACCCAATTGTTTGCCCTTGAGCAGTTCCGCCGTGATGTTCGGGTTGCCCGCCGCTGCGACCAGGGTCGGGAACCAGTCCATGCCGGACATGATGCCGTTGGCGACCTGGTTGGCCGGTACCTTGCCCGGCCAGCGAATGATCGCCGGCACGCGGAAGCCACCTTCCATCACCGTGCCTTTGCCCATGGCGAACGGGGTGGTGCCGCCGTCCGGCCAGGTGAAGTTTTCCGCACCATTGTCGGTGGTGAAAATGACGATGGTGTTGTCGTCCATGCCGTCTTTTTTCAGCTTCGCCATGACTTCGCCGACGATGTCATCGAGCTGCGCCATGCCGGCCTCCTGTTCCGACCAGCCATTTTGCGCATTGCGCATGGCTTCGTACTTGTCGGACAGGTGGGTGACGATGTGCATGCGGGTCGGGTTGAGCCAGACGAAGAACGGTTTGTTGTCCTGCTTGGCCTTGTCGATGAACGAGAAGGCCTTGTCGCGAATTTCGTCGTCGACGGTTTTCATCCGCTCCGGATAGAGCGTGCCGGCATCTTCGATCTTCTGCTTGCCGACCTTGCCCCAGCGCGGCATCACAGTGGTGTCATCGGTGGTGGTGGCCCAGCTGTGGACCATGTTGCGCGGGCCCACGGTGGCGAGCAGTTCTTGCGGATAGTTGGGGTGCGCCGGGTCTTCCATGGCGTCGAGGTGATAGAGGTAGCCGAAGAATTCGTCGAAGCCGTGCACGGTGGGCAGGAACTCGTTCAAGTCGCCCAAGTGGTTCTTGCCGAACTGGCCGGTGGCGTAGCCCATGGCCTTGAGCGCGGTCGCGATGGTGACGGCTTCGGCGGGAATACCCACGGGCGAGCCGGCCTGGCCGACGGTGGTCATGCCGGTGCGAATCGGCAGTTCGCCGGTGATGAAGTTGGCGCGCCCGGCCGTGCAACTGGCCTCGGCGTAATAGTCGGTGAAGCGCATGCCTTCAGCGGCGAGCTGGTCGAGGTTGGGTGTTCTGCCAGCCATCATGCCCTGGTTGTAGACGCCGATATTCGACCAGCCGATATCGTCGCCCATGATCACCAGGATGTTGGGGGCTTTGTCGGCGGCCAGGGTCAGGCCGGGAATCGCCATTGCAGACAGCAACAGCGGTACCGCAAACATCGAGGATAAGGTTGTCCGGTTCATGTAGAGCTCCTGCGTACTTGCGTGAGTACATCGAGACGAGCCCCCGACCGCCGTTGAAATTCGTTAGCCCCCGCGAAGAGCGTAGGTTTGAATTACAAAATATCCAGTAGTGGATAGTCAGAAAGTGAGTGTTCCAGGGCGTTTGCCCAGAAGTGACCGTCCGCAAAAACGCGTGGGTCACAGACGCCTGTTTCACCAGCGAAACATGGGCAGCGGCCGCAGCGGCGAGCGGAGCAATTGGCGGGCTGAAAGCTTCATCAGCATCGAGTGAAAACCGTGATCGGGAAAAGTCGACTGCACGGTTTTGATGAAGCTTCGGGACAGGCCGAAGCGGACCAGGCCCAGGGACACATCCACCAGATCGGCCCGGCGGAAGGGTTCGACGCTGTCGGCACAAGCGCCGCGATACCGGCGCAGCTTGTGGTGCTCGAGTATCAACGCACTGACTTCATCTTTGAGTTGCGGGCGTTGTCGGCTGTCGAGATATTCAGTGGCCAGTGCAATGGAGGGCGGCAGGTAGTCAAGGGTGTCATCGGTCCAGATGCCCAGGTCATGAAACGCCGCTGCGATCTGTACGGCATCCGGGGGCAAGCCTTCGGTACCGCTGAGGGCCGCATGGAAATTCAGCACCCGGTAAATGTGGTTGCGGTAGCCCTGCAGGTCGGCACCGATGGCCAGGGCGAACGAGGTGAGAATCTCGTCGGTGAGGGGGAATTCGAGAGTGGGCTTCATCAGGCGTCACGCAACAGGTCGTTGGCATTGAGCAGCTCGTAGGCAATCTCCGGGCGCTTTTCCATGGCTCGGCGAATGGCGGCCGGGATGTTGGCGCGGGTCTTGCGGCACAGCCCCGGCAGTTCGCCGATCTGGATGCCGATGCCGCGCATGGTGCGCACCTCATTGAAACCGGGGGCGATGTCCACGCGGATGCCCAACTGTTCGAGCATACGCCGTTGCAGGTGCTCCAGATCGCTCAGGCTTTGCAGATTCTCCAGGCGTTCGATCAGGCGTTTTTCTTCGTTGCGGGTCAGAAACAGGATGCGCAGGTCCGCCCCTGGTGTTTCCAGCAGCGGGTCACGCCCGCAGTCGCAGGCGCCGGGCGGGCAGGGTGAGCGAATTGGAGCGGTGGTGGTCATGGGGATCAATCATAGAGCGCGGTGATTGATTTTGCCCATAGGGATTTTGGCGTGAAGACGATCTAAAAAAATGTGGGAGCGGGCTTGCTCGCGAAAGCGTCCTGTCATTCGACAATTGCGTCGACTGACACTACGCCTTCGCGAGCAAGCCCGCTCCCACAGGGGGTTGCGGTGAGCCTGCTGGACTTACTTCAGTACCAGCATCCGATAAACGCCGTCTTCGACTTCGATCCCATGGGTGTCATGGGTGAAGCCTGGGAAGGATTTGTCGAAGGCTTCCAGTGCCTTGAGATACGCCAGCAGCGGACCGTCCGCGGGGCCTGCGTTCTCACCTGGCATGAGCAACGGGATGCCTGGCGGGTACGGCACGATACCGGTGGCGGCGAGGCGTCCGGCGGCCTGCTCGAGGGTGACCAGTTCGATGTCGTTGCGCACCAGTTTCTCGTAAGCCTCCACCGGGCTGAATTCGGCTTTTGGCAAGGTGCCGAAGGCCTGGGACATGTTGGCGGTGGTCTTGTGTTTCTTCATGGCGGCGAAGATTTCGTCGGCCAGATCCTTGAGGCCCATGCCGGCATAGCGTCGCTGGTTGGCGTTGTACAGGTCGGGCAGGCACAGCTCCAGTTCGGCGTTGTCGTCGTAGTCGCGCTTGAAGTCGAGCAGGGCGTTGAGCAGCGTGCCCCACTTGCCTTTGGTGATACCGATGGAGAACAGGAACAGGATGGTGAAGTCGGTGGTTTTCTCGACCACGATACCCTGGCGGCCCAGGTACGCCGTGATCACACAGGCCGGGATACCGGAGGCGAGCAGGTTGCCGTCGTCGCCCATGCCCGGGGCAAGTACCGACACCTTGATCGGGTCGAGCATGCAGTAGCCGTCTTCGATGTCACCAAAACCGTGCCATACCGCGTTCGGGTGCAGGACCCAGCAGTTCGGGTCGGTTTTAAGGGTAACCGGATCGACCTCATGGAAGGGCACGGTCGCGGCGCCCACCTGTACGGTCGGCGGCTGCCAGCAGGTGAAGAACCAGTCGTCCTTGCTCAGCATCTCGTTGTGCATGCGCGAGAGGACCTGGCGGAAGCTGATGGCTTCTTCGATCGACTCGCTGGTGAGGATCTGCCCGCTCGGTGCTTCCATCATGGCCGAGCTGACGTCGCAGGACGCCATGATCGCGTAGTTCGGCGAGGTCGAGGCGTGCATCATGTACGACTCGTTGAAGCGCGCATGTTCAATCGGGTTACGACCGTCGCGCACGTGGATCATCGAGGCCTGGGACAGGGCGGCCAGCAGCTTGTGGGTCGACTGGGTGGCGAACACGGTCGGCTTGGACTTGTCGTGGTCGGCCGGGTTGCCGTGCATGGCATGGCGTCCGCTGTACAGCGGGTTGAAGCGCGCATAACCGTACCAGGCTTCGTCGAAGTGCAGGCGGTCGACGCTTTCGCCCAGCAACTCTTCGACGCGGGTGACGTTGTAGGTCAGGCCGTCGTAGGTCGAGTTGGTGACAATCGCGTGCACCGGCGTCGGGTCGATGCCTTTCTTGACCAGCGGGTTGTTGGCGATGGCGGCTTTCACGCCTTCGGCGCTCAGGGTCTGCGGCAGGATCGGGCCGATGATGCCGTAGCGGTTGCGGGTCGGCACCAGGTAGGTCGGGATCGCGCCGGACAGGGTCATCGCATGCTCGGCGGACTTGTGGCAATTGCGGTCGCACAGGGCGATCTGGTTGCGCGTGACGCTGGCCATGAGAATGACGCGGTTGGACATCGACGAACCGTTGGTCACGTAGTACGTGCGGTGCGCACCGAAGACCTTGGCGGCATAACGTTCGCCCTGGCCGATGGGGCCGCTGTGATCGAGCAGTGAGCCCAGTTCGCCGACCGAGATCGACAGGTCGGAACGCAGCAGGTTTTCACCGAAGAACTCGTAGAAGGCGCGCCCGGCAGTGCTCTTGAGAAATGCGGTACCGCCGGCATGGCCCGGGGTGTGCCAGGAGTATTCATAGGTGCGGGCAAACTTCACCAGCGCGCCGAACATCGGCGGCAAGGCCGCCTGACGATAGCGTTCGATGGCGGCCAGGATGCGCCCGCTGAGGAAACCGGTGGTGTCTTCAGGCAGCCAGATGAAGTCGTCGGCGTGTTGCATGACCAGCAACGGAATGCTCGACGCGGTGGTACGGTCACTGATCAGGAACACCGGCACCCGGGTGTTGCGCTCGCGCAGTTTGACCAGCAGTTTGATGCAGTCGGCGTGGCCATCGCTGGTGTCCATTTCCCAGCGGATGAGCACGCACTGAACGGCAGGGTCCGACCGCAGGATCGATGCGGCGTCCGAGAGGCTTTCCGAAGCCAGGACACTGACGCCACGTCCCTCTACATCGTGGACCAGATGATCCAGGGCACGGCCAAACACCGTTCGTTTGTCCGGTGGGCTGCTGACCAGTAGCGCCAGCATGCCCAGCGAGTGTTTATAGTCCGTCATGCTTGAATCTCCAGAGTGGCTTTATTCAGATTGTTCACCGGCACTGGCTCGGCAGTGAGGTGCTGCGCGCTGACGGTTTGCGTCGGTACGCTGTTGTTGAGTGCTTCGAGGCGGATCAGGCGGTTGTTGACGAAGCCGAACAGGGTGTAGCCGAAGATCGTGGCGACGCCACCGAGCATCAGGGCCTGCTCACCGGAACTGTACAGCGCCAGGTAGCTGTAGGCCGCCGCGATCAGCGCAATGACGTTGGTGGCCAGCGCCTTGCCTTCCGGCACGTTGGAGACTTTCTGCATGGTCATCAGCGCGGCCATGGACAGGATGTACGGCACCAGGTTGGTCACTACGGCGAGGTTGACCAGGGTGTCGAACTGCTTGCTCAGGTCGGGACTGATGGTGAGCAGGGCCAGTGCGGTCTGTGCGGCGAGCAGCACCAGCATGCCGACAATCGGGGTACCTGCCTTGTTGGCCTTGGCGAAGATCGACAGGAAGTAACCGGTGTCTGCCGAGCTTTTGTACACCTGAGCGATGGTGAACTGCCAACCCAGCAACGAACCGATGCAGGCAAGCACCATGGCCGCCATCACGATGTCACCGATCATCGGGGTGAACATCTTGGCGAACACCAGGCCGAACGGCGCGGTGGACGCGACCAGTTCTTCGTTGCCGACGATGCCGAAGATGACGTTGGTGGAGACGATGTAGATCACCGCCGCACCCAGGGTGCCGCCCAGCACGGCAATCGGTACGTTGCGCTCAGGGTTTTCCACCGCGTCGGTGTTGGCGCAAGCCGATTCCAGGCCAAGGAAGGCCCACAGGGTGATCGCCACCGAGGCACCGGCCGCTTCGAACCAGCCTTTGTCATGTGGGTTCCAGCCAGCGGCGTAGACGCTGCTGTCGAAATAGAACCAGCCCACCGTGGACACCAGCACCACCGGCGCAATCACCCCCCAGACGGTGATCGAGCCGATCCGGCCGGTAATGCGCGCGCCGCCAAAGTTGGCGAAGGTGGTAATCCACAACAAGGCAATGGTCGCGAGACCGACTTGCAGTGAATCCAGTTTTATTCCGAACAACGTCTGTATATAGCCGACCGCGGTAATACTGATCGCCACGTTGGCAATCAACAGTGAGAGGCCGTAGGTGTAGTTGGTGATGTAGTTACCGGCTTTACCGAACGTGTATTCGGCATAGCCGCCCATGCCGCCGGTCTTGCGGCTGAGCATCCCGCATCGCGCAAAGGCGTAGGCCAGAGCCAGGGAGCCGGTGGCCGTCACCAGCCAGGAAAGAATCGAAATTGCACCGACTTCCGCTAGTTTCGTCGGTAATAACACAATGCCTGAGCCCAACATGTTGACGGCGGTCAACATTGTCAGTTGCCCCACACTCATTTTTTTTGCGACTGACATTCCGTTGCCTCACTTAGTTGGCGATTGAGAGTCTTAGCTATAGCAAAGGATTGAAAACTCGCAAGAAATGGCCTTGGCCATCTCGTTTTTTGCACTCATTTGCAAAAAAGGCACGATGCTGGCCCCCAAGTTTAGAAATCCCCCGCAAAATTAGTTCATTTTCAACTAGTTAGATAGGTCAAGATGCGCAAGATATGGATCGCGTTAATTCCGCTAGTTGTTGCGGGTATCAGCAATTCGACGCAAGCCAAAGAACTGGCCACCCAGGATCAATACATGTGCAGTTGGGGCGCGGGCACTGCTGCAAGGGCACAGGAACTCAAGCTCTCAGGGGTTTCCCTGTACGCCGCGCGGCAGAAAATCCAGGCCTACAAGTTCTCCAAAACATGGATGCGCATGATGGCACTCGGTATTACAGAGCAAACTTATGACAGTTCGTCGCGATTGAAACCGACGGCCGTGCGGCAAAGCTTTTATGAGGACTGCGTCAGGTACAAGTTGGCGCGTAAATAAGGAAGAAGCGGGCGCTGGTCGGATCGACTGCGGCGCGGGCCGGTGACGTCTATATTGATTGACCATCCCGGCGACCGGATGGGTGTTAAAACCGGTTTCCTACAACTCAATCAGGAGGTCAGCATGAACCAGATCGATAAAGTGTTGTACACCGCCCAGACCCACACCACCGGCGGGCGTGACGGCGCCTCCCGCAGTTCCGACGGGATCCTCGATGTGAAGCTTTCGTCGCCAGGTGCGGGCGGTGGCGGTACCAACCCCGAGCAATTGTTCGCGGCCGGGTGGTCAGCCTGCTTTATCGGCGCCATGCAAGTGGCAGCCAGGGAAATGAAAGTGACGTTGCCCAAGGATGTGGCTGTCGATGCGGAAGTCGACCTGGGCACGAATGAAGGCGGCTACCTGCTCCAGGCTCGGCTCAATGTCAGCCTGCCGGGGCTGGACCGTGAAACCGCACAGAAAATCGTCGACACCGGGCACCAGTACTGCCCGTATTCGAAAGCCACGCGCAATAACATCAACGTCGCGCTCAAGCTCGTTTGAGTTGATCACCCCGTACCTGTGGGAGCTGGCTTGCCAGCGATGAGGGCCGCAAGATCGATGCAGGTTCCCCTGGCCCCATCGCCGGCAAGCCGGCTCCTACAGTGTTACGCGGGTATCAATTCATCTTGCTGTGATCATGCGCCATGTTGCCGTGATCCATGGTGCCAATCGCCTTGGCAACGGCTTCAACCTGGATCGACTCTTTCTCGCCCTTGGCATCTACGACGGTCAGGGTCAGCGGCACCTTGTCGCCTTCCTTGATCTGGCCCGTCAGGTTCATGAGCATGATGTGGTAGCCATTGGGATCCAGGCTCACCGCTTTACCGGCCGGCAGTGCCACGGCGTCCACCTGCTGCATTTTCATCACGTCGTCTTTCATGCTCATTGCATGAATCTGCACCAGACCTGCCACCGGCGTTTGCACGCTCAACAGTTTGCTGTCGCTGCTCGCGGTGACGGTCATGAAGGCGCCGCTCGATGGCTGGCCGGCTACGGTGGCGCGGACCCAGGCGTCGTCGACCCGGGTTTGTGCCGACACCTGAAAGGCCAGGCCGACCAGGGACAAGCCCAGTGCCAGTTGCTTGCAACGTTGCGCGAAACGGTTCTTAGCCTGCGGGGCATTCATATCAGCAAACCTCCATCACGGTGAGCAGGTCCTCTGCGCACTCTTTGGCCGTCAGGGACGCGGACAGCCCCAGGCGCAGATTGCCCCGGGAGTCGAAGACATAACTGGTCGCGGTATGGGAGAGGGTATAGGTATCGCCGCTCGGGACTTTTTCAAAGAACACGCCGAATTCCTTGGCGGTGGCGGCGGTTTGTTCCAGGGTGCCGTACAGCGCTTCGAAACTCGGGTCGAAGGCCTTGACGTATTTGTCGAGCAGCTCTGGCGTGTCGCGCTCAGGGTCCAGGGTGATGAAGACCACCTGCAGCCTTTCGCCATCGCGGCCCATCAGCTTTTTGGCCTGGGCGGCACGGGCCAGCGTGGTGGGGCACACGGCCGGGCACTGGGTGAAACCGAAGAACACCATCGGCATCAGGCCGCGATAGCTGCCCAGCATCCTGGTTTCGCCCTCGGCGTTCGTGAGCTTGAAGTTACGCCCCATGATCTTGTCGCTGAGGTCTTTGCCGTACTTGAACGACAGCTTGCTGCTGTCGTCGCAACCGGCGAGCAGGCCCAGGCTCAACAGGCCCATGCCTTGCAGGACAGTTCGGCGGGTATACAAAGTACTCATGGAAAAAAGCATCCTGTTGAACAGGCTGAAACTGACAGCGTAGTGACTGTACAGACGAAAAAATCGGGGGGATCTTAACAAACTGTGCCGGTGGCGGCGGGGTGGATACGACCATTGGACCGGCGCAGAGGCGTGACATAGTGTCGCGCCGCAACATGTTCGGCTGAGGGCAATAGTGCTCTTGTGGCGAGGGAGCTTGCTCCCGCTGGGTTGCGTAGCGACCCCAAAAAAGAGGGCCTGCTGCGCAGTCCAGCGGGAGCAAGCTCCCTCGCCACAGGCAAGCTCCCTCACCACAATTAACGACGCAGCTTCGCGCAATGATCCTGTTCCGGCTGTGCGGCTGTGTACCACACGTAATCCGCGCTCTCGGCGGTCACGGTCTTGCCCGCTTCGGCGAGGATCAGCACGGCGTTGCCTTCACCGGCACCGAGGTCTTTCAAGTGCAGTGGCACCCCGAGATCCTTGCGCACATGAAAGGCCCCGGCCAGTAGCAACGCCGGCGTCGGCGCGGCCATCAGGCGCTCGGCCATGCGCCGGTCGCGTTGTTGCTGCACGGCGAGCATGGCCGGCATTTGTGATTCGGGCAGCAGACCGCAATGGGATTGGCGGATGTCGTCGAGCAAGGTCGCCTGCACCTGTCGGGTGGTGGATGCTTCGCCATTCAACTCAGGGCGTTGTCGGTAGATCTGCATGATCTGCGCGCGATCCAGATTCGCCGCCAGCAGCGGATAGGGTTGACGCAGCGCGTAGGTGACGAGGGCACCATAGACGCTCCAGTCCCAATTGGCCTGCCAGGCCAGCGCCTTGAACGCATCCTCCGGCGGCTGGCCGGCGCGGGTCGCGGCTTGCGCGGCATCGACTTTGGCCTGTTGATCGGGATTGAGCATCTCCATCAGCAGACTGCCTTGGGCACGCTGTGCCGCCAGCTCGCGCAGCAACCACAATTGCAGGGCGTGGTGGTCCGGGTTGTCGTGCTGTTCACCGACCAGAACCCGCGGCGCAACGGCCAGGCGTTCGACCAGTTCCTGCGGGGTCAGCGTACGACCGCTGGCCAGTTCGCGGATGACGCCGAGATCGGCGTGATCGCGCCCTTGCGGGGCAATCGGCGCCGGGGGCGGCGTTACAGAATGGGTTTGGCAGGCAGCCAACAGGCTGAACGCACACAGCAATAGAAAGCGCATCGGTTTTCCTTGAATAGACAAAAGCCCCCTCGATCAACGAAGGAGGGGACGGTATCAGCGCGCGATGATCAACGGGTGGCCGCGTTCCGGGTGCTGGTGAATCAGCACCTCCAGGCCATACACCGCCGCCAGCGCCTCGGCGGTCAGCACCTGTGCCGGTGGACCGTAGGCGTGGGGCAGGCCCTGTTGCAACAACAGCAGTTGATCGCAGTAACGTGCAGCCAGATTGAGGTCGTGCAGAATCACCAGCACCGCTGCACCGTGCTCGGCGAAGTCGCGCACGGCTTGCAAAATGGTGTGCTGGTGCAGCGGATCGAGCATCGACGTCGGTTCATCGAGCAGCAGGGTTTGCCCTTCGGCCCCCGGCCAGAGTTGAGCGAGCACCCGCGCCAGATGCACGCGCTGGCGTTCACCGCCGGACAGCGCCAGATAACTGCGCCCGGCAAGATGAAGCGCATCGGCCGCTGAAAGCGCCTGGGCGACGATTTCGCCATCGCGCACGCGGCCGCTGGCGTGAGGCAGGCGCCCCATGCCCACGACTTCATTGACCGAGAACGCAAAGTTCAGGCTCGAACTCTGCGGCAGTACGGCCAGGCGCCTGGCCCGTTCCTGGCCCGGCCAGTCGGCGAGCGGACGCTCGTCGAGGCTGACCCTGCCTTCGCTGGTTGGCAGTTCGCCGCACAAGGCGGCGAGCAGGGTGCTTTTGCCGGCGCCGTTCGGTCCCAGCACGCCGAGCACTTCACCGGGGCGCAATTGGATATCGATGTTCGCCAGTACCGTGCGGTTGCCACGACGTACCAGCAAGTTGTTTGCCCGCAGCATCAGGAACGCCCTCGTACCAGCAGATAGAGAAAGAACGGCGCGCCGATCAGTGCGGTCACGATGCCGATCGGCAATTCGGCCGGCGCCAACAGCAGGCGCGCGGCCAGGTCGGCCAGCAACAGCAGGCTCGCACCGGCCAGTAACGACGCGGGCAGCAACACCCGGTGATCCGGGCCGACCAGCAGGCGCATCAGGTGCGGCACCACCAGGCCGATGAAGCCGATCAGGCCGGCCGCCGCGACGGCCGCGCCGACGCCGAGCGCCGTGCACAGCACCAGCTCAAGCTTGATGCGCTCGATGTCGAAGCCCAGGTGACGGGCCTCCGACTCGCCCAGCAGCATGGCATTGAGTGCCGCCGCGCGACGTGGCAACCACAGCGCCACGCCCAGGGTGACGATCAGCAACGGCCACAGGCGCGGATAGCTGGCGCCGTTGAGGCTGCCCAGGTTCCAGAACGTCAGGGTGCGCAGGGTCGCGTCATCGGCCAGGTAGGTGAACAGACCCACGCCGGCACCGGCCATGGCCGTCATCGCCACACCCGCCAACAGCAGGGTGGCAACGTCGGTTTGCCCGTTGCGGCGGCCGAAGCGATACACCACCGCCGTGACGATCAAGCCACCGGCGAAGGCGCTGACCGACAGCAGGTAAGGCTCTACCGCTGGCGGCACGCCACCCAGCAGGCTGCCGCCGACGATGGCGAGGGCGGCACCCAGCGCGGCACCACCGGACACGCCGACCAGGCCCGGGTCCGCCAAGGGGTTGCGGAACAACCCCTGCATCGCCACGCCGGACAACGCCAGTACCGAGCCCACGGCGATGCCAAGCAGGCTGCGCGGCAGGCGGATCTGACCGAGGATCAGCTCCGCCTGCTGCGTGTCACCCCCGTCAAGCGGCAAACCCAGCAGGCGCATCCCGGCCAGCATGGTATCGCCCAGCGGCAGGCTCACCGGGCCGAGGGCCAGGGACAGCCAGAACACCAGCACCAGCAACAGCAGCAAACAGATCAAGGTCGGACGCGGCCGGAAAATGGCCGTCATGGGTTGATCCCGGTGGTCTGCGCTGTGGCGTGCGGGTAGAGCACTGTTGCACAGGCCAGCCGTGTTTTGATACGCATCGCGACTATTCCTTGGTCGATCAGAGAGGGCGGACATCGAAAACTTCGTAGCGGGTGATGATGCCATCGACGCCCGGCTTACGCACACTGGGGACGAGCGCGTTGAACCAGGTGTCCATCCAGCGCCGGTTGCGCAGCGCTACCGATCATGAGAAGAACTTGTGATCATCACGATTAAAATGAGTTTGTCTCACTCATCGGCACTGTCGACAATAGCCCCATTGAACGCATTGGAGTTATTTGACATGGCTGTGGCCCATTCCCTTGGATTTCCGCGCATTGGTCGCGACCGTGAACTGAAAAAGGCCCAAGAGGCGTTCTGGAAGGGCGAGCTGGACGAAGCCGGCCTGCGTGCCGTTGGCCGTGACCTGCGCAAGACTCACTGGGACTTGCAGAAAAAGGCCGGCATCGAACTGCTGCCGGTCGGCGACTTCGCCTGGTACGACCAGGTCCTGACCCACTCCTTGATGTTCGGTGTGATCCCCGAGCGTTTCCGCCCGCACGATGGCAAGGCCAGTCTGCAGACCCTGTTCGGCATGGCTCGCGGTGTGAGCGACAGCTGCTGCGGCGGCGCCCACGCCCAAGAAATGACCAAGTGGTTCGACACCAACTATCACTACCTGGTCCCGGAATTCAGCGCCGACCAACAGTTCCAGCTTGGCTGGGATCAACTGTTCGAAGAAGTCGAAGAAGCCCGGGCACTGGGGCATAACGTCAAGCCCGTCATCATCGGCCCGCTGACCTACCTGTGGCTGGGCAAGGCCAAGGGCGCCGGGTTCGACAAGCTCGAACTGCTCGAGCGCCTGCTGCCGCTGTACGGCCAGATCTTCCAGCGCCTGGCGGCGCAGGGCGTCGAGTGGGTGCAAATCGACGAGCCGATCCTGGTCCTCGATCTGCCACAAGAATGGAAAAACGCCTTCGAACGCGCCTACAACCTGATCCAGCGCGATCCGCTGAAGAAGCTGGTCGCCACGTACTTCGGTGGCCTGGAAGAGAACCTGGGCCTGGCCGCCAACCTGCCGGTGGATGGTCTGCACATCGATCTGGTGCGTGCGCCTGAACAGTACCCGACCATTCTCGACCGCCTGCCGGCCTATAAAGTGCTGTCACTGGGTGTGGTCAACGGCCGTAACGTCTGGCGCTGCGACCTGGAAAACGCCCTGGCCACCCTGCAGCACGCTCACGAACGCCTGGGTGATCGCCTGTGGGTCGCGCCGTCCTGCTCGCTGCTGCACAGCCCGGTTGATCTGGGCCGCGAAGACCAGCTCGATGCCGAGCTGAAAAGCTGGCTGGCGTTTGCCGTGCAGAAGTGTGAAGAAGTCGCGCTGCTGGCTCAGGCAGTCAACGAGCCCGAAGCGCCGAACGTACTCCAGGCGCTGAGCCAAAGCCGCGCCGTTCAGGCTGCCCGGGCTGCATCGCCACGCATCCACAAGCCGGCTGTTCAGGCGCGTGTCGCCGCGATCACTACCAAGGACAGCCAGCGTCAATCGCCGTTTGCCCAGCGTATCGCCAGGCAACGCGCCCGCCTGAACCTGCCACTGTTCCCGACCACCACCATTGGTTCGTTCCCGCAAACCGCGTCGATCCGTCTGGCGCGCCAGTCGTTCAAGCAAGGCAAGCTGACCGAGGCCGAATACACCGAAGCGATGCACAGCGAGATCCGCCACGCCGTGCAAGTGCAGGAATGCCTGGGCCTGGACGTGCTGGTGCACGGTGAAGCCGAGCGCAACGACATGGTCGAATACTTCGCCGAGCAACTCGACGGCTATGCGTTCACGCGTTTTGGCTGGGTGCAGAGCTACGGTTCGCGCTGCGTGAAACCGGCGGTGATCTTCGGCGACCTGAGCCGCCCGAAAGCCATGACCGTGGAGTGGATCCGCTACGCCCAAGGCCTCACCGACAAAGTGATGAAGGGCATGCTGACCGGTCCCGTGACCATGCTGATGTGGTCGTTCCCACGCGAAGACGTGACCCGTGAAGTACAGGCCCGTCAGCTGGCCCTGGCCATTCGCGACGAAGTGGTGGACCTGGAAGTCGCCGGGATCAGGATCGTGCAGATCGACGAAGCGGCGTTCCGCGAAGGTTTGCCGTTGCGCCAGGCGCAGTGGCAGCACTACCTGGACTGGGCGACCGAAGCGTTCCGCCTGTGCGCCTCGGGTGTGCGGGACGAAACCCAGATCCACACCCACATGTGCTACAGCGAGTTCAACGATGTGATCGAGTCCATCGCCGCCATGGATGCCGACGTGATCACCATCGAAACCTCGCGTTCGGACATGGAGTTGCTGGACGCGTTCGAAGCCTTCGCCTACCCGAACGACATCGGCCCCGGCGTGTACGACATCCACTCGCCACGGGTGCCGGACGCCTCGGAAATGGCCAACCTGGTGCGCAAGGCCGCCAGGCGCATTCCCGCCGAGCGTCTGTGGGTCAACCCGGACTGCGGCCTGAAAACCCGCGGCTGGCCGGAAACCGAAGCGGCGCTGGTGCACATGGTCAACGCTGCGCGTCAATTGCGTAAAGAGTGGGCCTGACGCTTTGCTGGACGCACCACTGAAACCTGTGGGAGCGAGCCTGCTCGCGAAGGCGGCATGACAGACACCGGTGTAGTGACTGCCAGACCGCAATCGCGAGCAAGCTCGCTCCCACAGTGACCTGGTTAATTCGCAGATTTTGCGTACAGCCCTGAACCTGTGGGAGCGAGCCTGCTCGCGAAGGCGGCATGACAGACACCGGTGTAGTGACTGCCAGACCGCAATCGCGAGCAAGCTCGCTCCCACAGTGACCTGGTTAGTTCGCAGATTTTGCGTACAGCCCTGAACCTGTGGGAGCAGCCTGCTCGCGAAGGCGGCATGACAGACACCGGTGTAGTGACTGCCAGACCGCAATCGCGAGCAAGCTCGCTCCCACAGTGACCTGGTTAATTCGCAGATTTTGCGCTCAACCGCTGAACCTGTGGGAGCGGGCTTGCCCGCGAAGGCGGCATGACAGACACCGTTGTAGTGACTGCCAGACCGCTATCGCGAGCAGGCTCGCTCCCACAGTGACCTGGTTAGTTCGCAGATTTTGCGCTCAACCGCTGAACCTGTGGGAGCGGGCTTGCCCGCGAAGG
Source organism: Pseudomonas sp. QLc11A (assembly GCF_052112305.1). Classification (NCBI taxonomy): domain Bacteria; kingdom Pseudomonadati; phylum Pseudomonadota; class Gammaproteobacteria; order Pseudomonadales; family Pseudomonadaceae; genus Pseudomonas; species Pseudomonas sp. QLc11A. The sequence continues at coordinate 159,875 of NZ_JAVAJJ010000015.1, read as the reverse complement.
CGGCATGACAGACACCGTTGTAGTGACTGCCAGACCGCAATCGCGAGCAAGCTCGCTCCCACAGTGACCTGGTTAGTTCGCAGATTTTGCGTACAGCCCCTTAACCTGTGGGAGCGAGCTTGCTCGCGATGACGGAGTGTCAGGCAACATTGATGTCGAATGTGCGGGCCTCTTCGCTCCTACAGCCGCGGCTCGGCCACCAACAGCAACGACTGCGGCACAGGGCTCTGCGGGTGCTGCGGTTCCTGCAAGCCGGCCAGTACAAAACCGGCCATGTCCAGCGCGTTGAGCCAACTGGACAGGGTGCGGAAGTACCACGGCATGGGCTGCCACTGGCCCTTGAATCCGGCAAAGGTCTCTTGCCGCCAGCCATCCTGATAGTCGCCCGCCGCAGCGGCCCACGGGTGCAGCGTCTGGATCACCAGCGCGCCGCCAGGGGCGAGCAGGCTGTTCATGGCGCCGAGCAGGGGGATGATGTCCTGATGCAGCAGGGCGAAGTTGGCGCAGATCAGGTTGTAGTCGCGGCCGATGTCGACGGCTGCCTCTGCCAGCTGTTCATAGCTCGCCAGATGCACCGGTGCAGCGCCCGCCGCCCGCGCCGCCTCCACCAGCGTCGCATCGCCATCCACACCGACCGCCTCGATGCCCCGGTCCGTCAGCGCACGCAACAGCCAGCCTTCGCCGCAACCCAGGTCGAGCACCCGCTCGGGCTGGCGCCCCAGCACCGCCAGCAGGATGGCCTGGTCGGTGACCTTCAGACGGCTTTCGATGGTGCCCGTGCGGATGGCGTCGATCCAGGCCCGGGCATTGTGGTGCCAGCTGTCGAGGAGGGTGGATTCGGGGGCGGGCATGACGTTGTCCGGCGCTATTTGGCAGTTGCCAAATGATAGGCAACCAACGCGTTGGCGTGGCCATGCCCCATGCCGTGTTCGGTCTTGAGCCAGGCCACCATTTCCATGTGTTTCTTGTCGCTGAGGGTTTTAAGCAGGTCCAGCCAATGGCTGATCGGCTGGCCATACTTCTTCTCGATTGACGGGAAGTACGAAGCCGGTCCTTTGGGTTTTGTCTCTTCGGTCACGATGCAAACTCCCATTTCGCTTTGGTGGGGTCGAAAGCAGCACCGGTTACGTTACTGATTTGCCATCGGCGAGTCCATCGTTCCAGCGGTCATCCCGTCATCGATCGCGATGCCCCGGGCGCGCATGGCCTTGATCAACTCGCTGCGGGTGCCGGGCAGGTTGAGCATGGTCCGGGCACGCAGCGCCGCGACTTCTTCGGCGGTGTAAGGCTGATAGTCGGCCGGCAGGCTTTCGCCCGCCATGCCGTCTTTACGCATCAGCCAATTGAGCAAGTCCGCCAGTTGCGCGTTGTTCAGCGCCGACTGCGACATGCCCGGCACCCGCACGAGGAATTCGCGGCCGCCCGGTACCTTCAGGAAGTTGCCGACAAAGCCTTTCATCCGTGGCGTGTCGTTGGCGGCGGAGCCCGTGCCGTCGCCCAGGTGGCAACCGGCACATTGCAGCTGATAGTTGACGCCGACGCCGTAGCCGGCCTGGGCAATCGGTTTTTGAACCTCTTCGTTGCCCGGCGCATGGCCTTGCGCCGGGTCGGGAATGGCCCGGGCGAACGCGAGCGGGGCGCTCAGGGCGCAGACGAGTCCGAGCAATATCAACCTACGCATAAAACAAACCTCCGCTGATGACCGGTTTGGCACCTCAATGTAGGAGCGAGCCTGCTCGCGAAGGACGTCAACGATAGCGCGGGCTATCTGGTTTAACGCGTCGCCCTTGAGTTCTTCGCGAGCAGGCTCGCTCCTACAGGTGCACACACACACACAAAGCCGTAAAAAAAACAAAAGCAGCCACAGAAAAAAAACCGCCGATTGCGCGAGCAACCGGCGGAAAGTGCGCGTTTAGACGGCGACGCCGCGGATCACCGAAACGGTGCAGTGGTAGATGTGCGACTTGGCGGCCAGGCACCAGTTCACATCGTTGTTGTTGAACGGGCGGTAAGCCGGTTCTTCACTGTCGTTACGGGTACAGGCGCACTGGGCGCAGCTTTGCTTACCGCAGCAGTCGTTGTAGGAAATGATGTAGTCCTTGCCATCGGCCGGGTTGCGGCAGGTGCCGATCCAGGTCACTTGCGAGGCTTCGGTGCCTGGCGGGCAGGAGGTCACCGAACCACCGCAGCAGCTGCACAGAAAACCGTCGATGGAGCAGTAGCGCCAGTAGTCGCAGCTGTTCGGATCACCCGGGTCGCCAGCCTGTGCCGGCTCCGCGGCCAGGGCCTTGCTGGTACGGTCCAGCGGCAGCAGCAAGGGCAGGGCGGCACCGGCCACCATCAGCGAGCCCATGCGCGACAGCAATTGACGGCGCGAAGTGGTGTCGGCCACACGGCGGGTCGAGCGCTCGAACAACAGATCCAGCAGTTTCATAAACGTCTCCCTGCCTTATCAGTGGCTATGGCCGTGGCTGTGGTCGTGGGTGTGGGGTTGGGCATTGAGGTACTGCTGCAACGTGGCGTGCTTGAGGTGCTCGACTTCGAACAGGCTGTCCAGGTGCTCGCGGGAGTTGACCAGGCCCTTGGCGCGCAGGGTGCCGGCCTTGTCGATCAGTGCGGCATACGGCAGCTTGCCGATCTGGTAGGTCATGCCCACTTGCGGGCCGACCACGTAGGTGGTGTCTTCGAGTTTGTGTTCACGGATCAGCGCTTGCTGGGCGTCCATGTCGCCATCGCTGACGAACACCACGTCCAGACTGCCCGCTTGTTCCTTGGCGATGGATTTGATCGCCGGCAGCAGCGACTTGCAGATCGGGCAGGTCGGCGAGAGGAAGAACAGCAATTGCGATTTTTCACCGGCATAACCGAAGTTCACCGGGCGACCGTGACGATCGCTGGCAGTGATTTGCGGCGCGGGTTCATTGACCGCCACGCCTTTGTCGACCATCAGCGCACCAGCGGGGGCCAGACGCCCGTGCAGCACGCCAATCTGCCGCACCAGGCCCATGACGACAAACGCCACGGCCACCAGCAGCACCCAGAGCAGAACGTTGGAAACAATCAAGCCTTCCATTTCGATTACCTACCAATCAATTTGAGCAGAAGAGGGGAGTTCGCCAGCAAGCCATCGGCCGCGGCGTAGATGAGCAACGCGACCGCGGCGGCGGCCAGGGTCACGAAACCATCGAACAGGTTGAGGTCGCGGGCGACCGGCGCCACGCTGGCCACCAGTGCAAGCAGCACCAGTGCGCTGTTACGCGCCAGCAGGACCGGGCGCAGCGGTTGTGCCTGGTCGGGACCGGCGCAACCGCAGTCGATGTCCGCGCGACCGCGCCACAGGTTGATGCCGATGGCGGCGGCGTACAGCGCCAACAGGCTGGCCGCGCTCACCGCGGCGTAACCACGGCTGACCGGCACCAGCAGGGCAAAGGCGATGGCCAGTTCCAGCAGCGGCACCAGCCGTGCCGTCGGGCGCACCAGCGCCTGGGGCAGCAGTTGGTAGTCCGCCAGTTGCCGGGCGAAGCGGGCCGGCGCGCGCAACTTGTGGGTCGCGGCGCTGGCCAGCAACACCGCGATGGCGATGGCGCTGGCTATGATGAAGATCGGATCTGTGTGCATGGCCGAACCTCTCAGTAGCTCAGGACCTGAGTCGCGGTCTTCGCGACTTTCGGCATGCTGCCGGTGAGCTTGTTGGTCTTCAGATCGAAAATCTGCAAACCGCCTTCCACATCGGTACCAAGCAACAGCGGCTTGTCGTCACCGGTGGCCTGCATGCTCCACACCGGAACCGGGGCTTCCAGGGTCGCTACCTTTTTGTGGGTCTTGAGGTCGAACGCCCAGATCAGCGGGCTCGGGTCTTCCCACTTCATGGCTTCGTGGGCGTCGTGCATCAGCACATACAGGCGGTCCAGCTTCGGTGCCACGGCCATCAACTGCCAGCCACCCGGTGCCCAACCGGCCTTCTTTTCTTCCTCGGTAACCAGCGACCAGGACGGCAGGATCTTCGGCGCGCTACCTGCGAAATCCACCGGACGCACGGTGCCGGTCGTGGTGGTGAAGTAGTAGGTGTCGCCGACGTTGACCGCGCGCTCTACCAGTTTTTCCGCGTTCGGATCAAAGAACGGCGTGCGGCTGCGCGCGGTTTCCTGGCCCTGATCGTTGAGGGTCACCACTTGCAGGCTGCCGTCGCCGCACAGCGAGGCGAAGCGACGGTTGCCGATCGGGTAGTTGAGCACGCAACCGGGGATGGCGATTTCCGTGGCAACGGCCTTGGCCTGGGTGTCGACCACAGTGACCGAAGTCGACGGCGTGAAGTTGTAGACATAGACGAACTTGTCGTCGCCACTCGGCTTGAGCGCATAACGCTGGGTCAGCGATTCGGCGCGCTTGTTCGGGATCAGCACTTCCCAGGTCGGCGACAGTGTCGAGCTGTCCCACGCGGTCAGCACGTCGGTACGGGTACCGCGGGTGCCGCGCGAATACCAGATGTCCGCGCTGTAGAGGGTCTTCTTGTCATGGCTGAGGGTCGACGGCGCGGCAAAACCGGTCGGCACCATGCCGAGGATGCGCTTCTGGTCCGGGTCGACCACGGTCACGCGGCCAGCGACGAAACTGTCGAACTCGACGTCGATGACGAACGCGCGGTGAGCTTCGGGTGGAAACGCCAGAACGGTCTGGCCAATCGTACCGGCGGGCAAATCCGCGCGGGCACTGTTCAAACCGAGTACAAGCAGGCTCAGGCCAAGCGCTGACTGTACGGAGATCCTGTTTGTTCGCATAAGGGGAACTTCCTGAATTGTTGGTAACGCGGATCGCGGGTGCTTTGGCAGATTTTTACCCTTTGATTCTGCCGTGCCCGGCGATCAGGAGAATTGCCCTGCCTGCCAAGTGTTTGTGTGTCTGTGCCAGTGTCATGAAACTGGCTGCACAAGGTGATAAAGCCGGGGGTTGAATGGTCTGAGAGGGGGAGGGCGACGCTGCACTTGTGGCGAGGGGGCTTGCCCCCGTTGGGTCGCGAAGCGGCCCCAGTATTTTCCAGTCACACCATGCCAGCAGGTTTTGCGGCGGCTTCGCCACCGAACGGGGGCAAGCCCCCTCGCCACGGGGTTTGTGTATGTCAGACCAGAGGAGTTGTGCTGGTCAGGCGAGGGGAAGGGAAAAGCTGAACACAGCGCCGCACGGCGCCAGGTTTTGCGCCCAGATATCGCCCCGGTGGCGGCCGATGATGTTCTTGCACAGCGCCAGGCCAATGCCATTGCCACTGACCTTGGAGGAGAAAAAGCCGTCGAACAGCTTCTCTTGCGCCTGGGCCTGGATGCCACGGCCGCAGTCTTCGATGCGCACCAGCGCCACCTCGTTGTCGCGGCTGGCCTGGATCCGCAACACGCGACGTTCGGCGGGCAGGTCGGCCATTTCTTCGATGGCGTTGAAGGCCAGGTTGAGGATCACCTGGCCGATCAGCACCTTCTCGCAACTCACCATCAGCGGTTCGGGCGAGGCGATGATTTCCACGCGCACCCGGCTCGGATCGGCGCGCAGGCTGATGAAGTAGCGGGTTTCGCGCAGCAGCTCATTAAGGTCGACCCGCTGTTCGGATTGCTCCAGCTTGACCACGTAATCGCGCACGCTCTTGATGATCACCGAGGCATGCTCGATTTGCCGCACTGCGTTTTGCAAACCCCAGGCGACGCCTTGATCGGTTTCGCCGGCGTTGCCCAGGCGAATCATCGTGCCTTCAATGAAGTTGCGGGTGGCGGCCAAGGGCTGGCTCAGTTCGTGGGCGATGGCCACGGCCATTTCGCCCATGGCGTTGTAGCGCGCCAGGTACTCGAGCTTCTGCTCGCTGACCCGCCGCGCTTCCTCGGCCTGGACCTGCTCGGTGACGTCGCGGAACAGCAGCAGATGGCCGACCAGATCGTCCTCGATCTCGATGTAGCGGCAGGTTGCGTCATGCCAACGCCACTCGCCATCCCGGCGTTGCACCTTGTAATGCACGTTGAACGGCGCGTGTTCCGGCGTCTCATGGGCAAGCTGTTGCAACAGGCGCTGGCCGGATGCGTCGTCGCACCAGGCCAGGAAGTTCTTGCCCATCAGCTGGTGCACTTCGCTGTTGAGCAGGTGCGCGCCGGAGTCGCTGATAAAACGGATGTCGCCCTCGGGGCCGAGCACCGCCACGCCTTCGGCCAGGTCCTGCATAAAGGCCTTGAGCCGGCTTTCGAAACGCTTGAGGTCGCGCTTGACCTTGTCCTCTTTGGAGATGTCGCGGAACTGCACCATCAACACGTCGCGACCGTCCAGGTGCACCAGGGTCGCCACCGCCTCGGACAGAATCTCCACCCCTTGCTTGGAGCGATAGCACCACTCGATGGCGCGCTGCCCGGTGCGCGCCGCGCCTTCGAGCCAGCGCAAGCCGACCGAACGTCGGTACTTCGGCGCATCGCGGGTCATGTCCGGGGCCTTGAGCGGCGTCAGCTCCTCCAGGGTAAAGCCCAGCGCCGCCAGGGCAGCGGCGTTGGCCCAGAGAATCTCCTTGGTGTGCGCGTCATGAAGAATGATGCACAGCGGCATGGCTTCGATCAGGGCAAAAAAGTCGTTCGGTTTTGGCAGGTACATCGCACGGCCCCTGGCGGCAGAGATTTGCAGTATGGCGTTTTATACCGGCTCGCACAGCGCGATGCGCTCAGAGGTAACCGGCGTGGACCTAGGGGTTTTCTTTAGTGAGGGGGCTGCACGCACCAATAGTGGCGGGCGGATGCGGTTTTTACACTGGCCTCCAATGCAAGGGTAACGACCCGACCCTTGTAGGAGCGAGCTTGCTCGCGATGAACCTGAGAGCGCCACGGGGTGCCAGGTTTCCAGCGTCATCGTTGACGACCATCGCGAGCAAGCTCGCTCCTACAAGGAGCGGTGGAGCCCTCTAACAATAATCAAAACGGAGAACTAGCCCATGCTGCGTTCAGCTGTCGCGCAACAAGACCCTGTGTCCGGCCCGGTCGTGCCAATGGTCGAGAGTCAGCTATTTGAGCAGGTGCTGGATGAGGTTCGCCAACGCCGCGAAGAATTCGACGCCGGCTCCCACGTGCCTCGGGACATGATCGAGCGCTTCAAGCAGTTGGGTATCTACCGCGCCGCCACGCCGAAATGCTACGGCGGCGACGCCCTGGCGCCGGCGCTGTTCCTGCACATGATCGAACGCATCTCCGAAGCCGACGGCTCGGCGGGCTGGGTCGCCAGCTTCGGCAGCGCCGGTGTCTATCTGGCGGCCTTGCCACCGCAAACCCTGGCTGAAATCTACGCGGAGAGTCCGGACCTGGTGTTCGCCGGCGGGTTGTTCCCGCTGCAGCCAGCCGAGGCGGTGGAAGGCGGCTGGCAGGTCAACGGCACCTGGAAGTTCGCCAGCGGCAGCAAAGGCGCGGACCTGCTGGGTGTCGGCATCGGCGCCAGTGCGGCGGGCGGCAAACCGCGCACGGCGGTATTCCCGGCCAGCCAGGTCGAGATCGTCGAGAACTGGGACGTGGTCGGCCTCAAGGGCACCGGCAGTCATGACCTGCGCGTCACCGACAAATTCGTCGAGGACCGCTGGACCTTCATCCGTGGCGGTGCCGCCACCATCGACGAACCGCTGTTCCGCTACCCGTCGATCGCCTACGCCGCGCAAGTGCTGGCCGTGGTCAACCTCGGCCTGGCCCGTGCAGCGCTGGACGAAATCAGTCGCATGGCCGGCGCCGGCGGCATTACCGGTGCGCCGAAAATGGCCGACCGCGCTTACGTGCGCATCGAGATCGCCAAGGCCGAAGCCAAGCTGATGGCCGCACGGGGGTTCTTCTACAACGCCACCGAGCAGGTGTGGAACTCGATCCTGGCCGGCAACCCGGTCACGCCGGAGCAGACCAGCCTGCTGCGCCTGTCGGCGATCCATGTCTCCCAGGCGGGGGCCGAGGTGGTGCAGAGCGCCTACAGCCTGGCCGGGACCACCGCCATTTACCTGCGTCATCCGCTGCAACGCTACCTGCGCGACTCGATGGTGGTGACCCAGCACGCCTTCCTCAGCGAAGGGCTGTACGACGGCGCCGGCTCGGTGTTCCTCGGCGTGCCGCCGTTCCCGGGCTACGTCTGATTTTTCATTACTTTTTTCAAGGATCAACAGCATGTCCCAAGCTACCCAGGAACCGTTGCGCGTCGTCTTCTGCATCGGCATCACCCAGAACTTTTTCGACCTGCCCACTGGCGAAGGCCTGAGCGTGTGGAAGGGCTTCAGCCAGATGATGGGCTCCCTCGGCGCCATGCCCGGCATCACCGTGCTCGGTGCCATGGACGACGACCGCTTGATGGTCGGCCCGTCCACCACCTCACCCTGGACCGTGTACATCATGGCCGACGTCGACTGCCACCAGTCGGTGATCGACGCCTGCAACCTGTTCCGTACCACGCCGGTGGGCGAGTACAGCCTGTGGCGTTACGCCAAGGTCGAAGCGCGCATCGGTCGCCCGCTGACTATCCCTGACGCGGCCAGGGTGTAAGCCATGAACGAGGCCTTGCTGCAGCGTCTTCAGACGCTCGAAGGGGAGAGCGCAGTGCGCCGTTTGATGGCGCGCTACATGGATCTGTGCGATGTGCCGAGGGCGCTTACCCATGTCAGCGAATTGGCTGAGCTGTTCTGCATCGATGCGATCTGGGAAGGCGTCGGCAGCCAGACCGCGCAGACCTTTGGTCAGCACCGTGGGCGTGATGCCGTGGCAGCTTTTGTCGGCAGCTATTTACCGCCGTCCGAGCACTTTTGCCTGAACCTGCATTACCTCACCAGCGAGTCGATCAGCGTCGACGGCAGCACGGCGCAAGGGCAGTGGATCATGCAGCAGATTTCCACCTACGCCGATGGCCGCAGCGAGCTGTTCGGCACGCGCCTGAACATCGATTTCCGCTGCGTTGACGGCACCTGGCTGATCGCCCATTTCCGCACGCAACGGCTGTTCAACATGGAGCTCTTCACCTTGGGAGCGGGCACATGAGTACTTTCATCAGCGAATTCCTTCTCGGTGGCAACGGCAAGCGCGTCGCCATCAAGGACTCCATCGACATTGCCGGCCACCCGACCCGTTCGGGCAGCCGTGCCTTCGCCGATGCACCCGCTGCAACGAAAAACGCCGAAGTGGTCGACGCGATCCTCGACGCCGGCTGGCAGATCGTCGGCAAGACCAACCTGCATGAACTGGCCTTTGGCGTCACCGGCATCAACGACTGGACCGGTACACCGGTGAACCCGCAGGCGCCGGACCGGGTGCCGGGCGGTTCCTCCAGCGGTTCGGCCTCGGCCGTCGCCGCCGGCCTGGCAGACATCGCCCTCGGCACCGACACCGGAGGTTCGGTGCGGGTGCCGGCAGCGTGCTGCGGTATCGCCGGGCTCAAGCCGACCTATGGCCGTGTCAGCCGCATCGGTGCTCATCCGCTGGAGTCCAGCCTCGATTGCGTCGGGCCGTTCGCCAAAAGCATGGACGACCTGATCGCCGCCATGCGGGTGATTTGTCCAGGCTTTGAGGTGCAGGGACTGCCCGCAGACGGCGCGAAAGTCGGCTTCCTCGACGTGGCCTGTGACACGCATCTGCAAGCCAGTCTCGGTGCCGCAGCCGACCGTGCCGGCTGGCGTCGCAGCCACCTGCACCTGAGCGAATTCGAAGCGGCGTTCGCCGCCGGCCTGACCGTGATCAATTTTGAAAACTGGGCCGCGTTCGGTCATCTCACCGGCAAAGGCCTGATCGGCGCCGATGTCGAGACACGCCTGCTGGCGGCCAGCCGTACTACGCGTGAAGAGCTCGCAGAGGCAGAGGCCGTGCGCGCGCGCTTCACGCAACAGGTCGATGCGGCGCTGGAAGACTTTGCCGTGTTGCTGTTGCCGACGCTGCCGACCTTGCCACCAACCCTCAGCGAAGCCCGCGCCGGCAGCAAGGCCGTGGCTGGCATGACCCCGCTGGTGCGGCCTTTCAACCTCAGCGGTCACCCGGCGCTGACGGTGCCGGTGGAGCTCGATTGCGGCGGATTGAAAGTCGGCCTGCAAATCGTCGGCCGCAAAGGTCAGGACGAGCTGGTCTGCGCCTTTGGCGCGCAACTTCAAGCCTCTACAACCCAAATCTGAAAAGAAGCCATGAGGAGAACCGCATGAGCACTCATGAATACCGGCTGATCGCAACGTCGAAAAGCCCCGAAGACCTGGTCAGTCACGACCGCGTCGACGTCTCGCTGTACAACGACCCGGCGCTGTTCGAAGCCGAGCTGGAAAAGATTTTCTACCGCACCTGGGTGTGGGTGGCCCACGAAAGCGAGGTGCGCAACAGCGGCGACTTCAAGACCGCCACCATCGGCCGTCGCCCGGTGATCGTCGTGCGCGACAAGAAGAACACCATCAACGTCCTGGAAAACCGTTGCCGCCACCGTGGCGCCACCGTGTGCGAGAAGCACAAGGGCAACGCCACCGGCTTCACCTGCCCGTACCACAGCTGGTCCTATGGCCTGGACGGCAAGCTGCGGGCGTTGCCGTATCCGGACGGTTACGAAGGCATCCTGGAGAAGTCCGAACTGCCGCTGACCAGCCTGCGCGTCGAAAGCTACGCCGGCATGGTCTTCGCCAGCTACAACGACGAGATCGAACCGCTGGAAGACTTCCTCGGCGGTGCCAAACACTGGATGGACCTGTTCATGAAGCAGGGCGCCGGCTACCCGATCAAGACCCAGGGTGAACACAAGTTCAGCTTCAAGGGCAACTGGAAGATCCAGCTGGAAAACACCACCGACGGTTATCACTTCCCGATCGTGCACAAGTCGTTCATGTCGTCGGTGGACGAAGAAACCTCGGAAATGCTCTCGTTCATGACCGATGAACAAGCCGTGACCCACTCGTTGGGCAATGGCCACAGCGTGATGGTGATGGTGCCGGAGCACGTCGACCTGGATCACGACGACGGCACCGAACAGTTGCAGGAACGCTTCGCCCACGTCACTGAAGAACTGTCGAAAACCCTGCCGGCCGATCAGGTGCGTCGCATCGTGCGCTCGCTGCACGGCGCCGGTTTCAACCTGAACCTGTTCCCCAACGTGGCGATGTCGATGTCGTTTTTCCGCGTGCTGCGCCCGGTGTCGGTCACCGAAACCGAGATCCGTCACGTGGCCCTCGGCATGGACGGCGGCCCGGAAATCGCCAACCGCGAGCGCATGCGCATCCACGAACACTTCCAGGGTCCGTTCGGTTTCGGCAGCCCTGACGATGCCGAAGCCTGGGACCGCGTGCAGCGCGGCTCGTATGCCGGCGTCGACGCGCCGATCCTGGTCAACCGCGGCCTGAACCGCGAAATCACCGCTGAAAACGGCGACAAGGTCAGCCACGCCACCGACGAAGGCGGCATGCGCGGTGCCTACGACATGTGGAAAAGGATGATGAGCCAATGAGCAATCACGACACCCTGAACGGTTTTACCGGTCCCCTGGCCCAGGCCATCGAATTCATCTGGCGCGAAGCCGAACTGCTCGACCACAAGAACTATGCCGAGTGGGCGACCCTGTGGAGCGACAGCGGCAAGTACATCGTGCCGATCGACCCGGACACCGAGGATTTTGAAGCGACCCTCAACTACGCCTACGACGATGCACGCATGCGTGCCCTGCGCATCGAACGACTGAGCGCCGGCTTCTCGCCGTCGGCGGTGGACGCGGCGAAAACCATTCGCACCGTCTCGCGTTTCCGTCTGGTGGAAGCGGCCGGTGACATCGTCGAAGTGAATTCCGCGCAGTTGCTGTACGCCTACAAGCGCGGCGTGCACACGCCATTCGTGGCCGACCTGAACCACCGCATCCGCTTCACCGACGGCGTGCCGACCCTGGAACGCAAGGTGGTGCGCCTGATCAACTCCACCGACAGCCTGAGCGCGCTCGGCTTCCTTTTGTGAGGGCACCATCATGAGTCGAGTAGCCCTCGTAACGGGTGCCTCGCGCGGGCTGGGCGAGTGCATCGCCCGCCGTCTGCACGCGGCAGGTTATCGCGTGGCCCTGGCGGATGTACGCCTCGACGGCGTGCAGCAACTGGCTCTGCAACTCGATGGCAGCGGCGCCAGCGCCATGGCCATCGAACTGGATGTGCGCAGCAAGGCCGACTTCCAGCGTGCCCGCGACCTGCTCGTTGAGCAGTGGGGCGGCACCGACATTCTGGTGAACAACGCCGGCGTGTCGAAAGTCGCGGCGCTGATGGACATCACGCCAGAAGAGTTCGATGAGTCGATGGCGATCAACCTGCGCGGCACCTTCGTGGCCTGCCAGGTGTTCGGCGCGCACTTTGCCGAGCGTGGCTTCGGGCGCATCGTCAACATCGCGTCGCTGGCCGGGCAGAACGGCGGCACCGCCACCGGCGCGCACTACGCGGCGGCCAAGGGCGGCGTGGCGACCCTGACCAAGGTTTTCGCCCGTGAACTGGCGCCCCAAGGGGTGACGGTCAACAGCATCTCGCCGGGTCCGCTGGACTTGCCGGTGGTGCGCGAAACCGTGGCGCCGGAGCGTCTGGAGCAGATCCTGAAAATGATCCCGGCCGGCACCCTCGGTGATCCAGCGTTCATCGCCGACAGCGTGTTGCTGCTGATCGCCGACAACGCCGCCTCTGTCACGGGCGCGTGCTGGGACATCAACGGCGGCTTGTTCATGCGCTGACTTCATGGCTGGAAAATGATCCTTGTAGGAGCGAGCTTGCTCGCGATGGTGTGTCAGTCGACACCGATGTAACTGAAAGTCCATCGCGAGCAGGCTCGCTCCTACAAGGTCTGGATCTGGCCGTAGTGTTAAACCCAACCAAGTGTATTCAGGTGATGCAATGATGAAGGTGAAGATCGAAAGGATCGTCGACGAAGCGCTGGATATCCGCTCCTTTCGCCTCGTGCGCAGTGACGGCCAGCCGCTCGACACCTATGAACCGGGTGCCCACGTCGACCTGACCGGGCCGACTGGGGTGACCCGCCAGTATTCGCTGTGCAGCCCGCCGCAGGATCGCCGTGCGTACCTGGTGGCGGTGAAGAAAGAAGCGCAGTCGCGCGGCGGTTCGCTGGCGTTGCACGAGCAGGTCGAGGAGGGCATGGAGCTGGAAATGGGCGCGCCGCGCAACCTGTTCCGTCTCGATGAAAGTGCCAGTGAACACCTGCTGTTCGCCGCCGGTATCGGTGTCACGCCGCTGCTGAGCATGGCCTACAAACTGGCGGAAAGCGGCCAGCCGTATCGCCTGCATTATTTCGCCCGTTCGGCGCAGTACGCCGCGTTTACCGAGCTGTTGGCGACCCGTTTTGCCGACCACGTGGAGTTTCACTACGGCGTGGAGCCCGCGGATCTCGACGCAGCGTTGAGTGAATGCCTGGAGCGTGCCGGCAGCGCCGCCCATGTCTACACCTGCGGCCCGGCACCCTTCATGAACACAGTGGTGGCAGTGGCTTCGCGCAGTCGTCCGGATGAGGCCATTCACCTCGAACACTTCGCGGCGGACCCGGCGGCCAACAGCGCTCCGGCCGGCACGTTCGAAGTGGAGCTGGCCAGTTCCGGCGTGGTGCTGCACGTGCCGGCCGACGCCAGTCTGGTCGACGTGCTGCAGGCCCACGGTTGCGACATCGACACCGAATGCCGCGAAGGCATTTGCGGCACCTGCATCGTCGAAGTGCTGGACGGCGTACCGGAGCACCGCGACAACTGCCTGTCGAACAAGGAAAAGGCGTCCAACAAGCAGATCTGCGCCTGTGTATCACGGGCGCTTTCCGCTCGTCTGGTATTGGACATTTAAGCCTCGGGAAGGCTGGAAAGCGTGCGCCGGAGCCTGTTGAATGGGCGCCCGGCGGCCGTCGAGGGAGGCGATGGCTACAGAAACAACGGTTTGACGAACCGCTCGATGAAGCGGTCGAAAAATAACAACAAAAAACGTGAGGCTTTGCGGACATGATTACAGCATCGACGGTGCGCAACGAGGCGTTCGAAAGTTGGTTGAACCAGGTGAACCAGGCCTGTGGGCGTTTCGACGCACGGGCGCTGGACACTGATTTCTACGGCGAACTGGCGGAATTTCGCAGCGGTGCGATCAACCTCAGTGTGGTCGACATGGCGCACGTGCATTTGTATCGCACCAGCAAGGACGTCAGCACCAGCAGCGACGGCCACTACTACGCCGTGTTCCAGATGCGTGGCAGTTCACAGCTGGAGCAGGGCGACAACCGCGCGCAACTGGGTTGTGGCGACATTGCGCTGATCGACGCCAGCCGTCCGAGCGACATGACCTACCACGACGATTGCCGACAGCTGTCGCTGATTCTTCCGCGCCAGGTGGTCGAGCGTGGCTCGCACTTCAATGCCGTCAACTGCGCCACGCGCATCGCGGCCAGCAGCCCCCTGGCGGCGATGGCCAACAAGCTGGTGCTGGAGACTCGCCAGCAGGAAGGGCTGGACATGCAGGAAAGCGAGGCCGTGCTCGATGCCCTGGCCAGTTTGTTGTTGCCAGGTATCAGCGCCCGGGACAGCGCGGCTGATCCCCATGAGCGGCAGTTCCGCAAGATCATCGCGTTCATTGACGCACATCTCAGCGACGAAGAACTGTGCCCCGAGTTGATCGCCCGTGAAGTCGGGATTTCCGTGCGCGGCCTGTACCGGATGTTCTCCAAGCGCGGGCTGGTAGTGGCGCAGTACATCAAGCATCGTCGCCTGGACTTCTGCGCCGAAAACCTGCGCCGCGCCGATGTCGAGCAGAAGCTGTCGGCGCTGTGTTATGCGTGGGGCTTCTCGGATTCGAGCTACTTCTCGTCGGCCTTCAAATCGCGCTTCGGCGTGTCACCAGGGGCTTATCGCAAGCGCTATAGCCACAACTGACATCTACCATTGATGGTGTATTTGCTGGCCTCATCGCGGGCAAGCCCGCTCCCACAATAGATCTCTGGTGAACACAAAGCCTGTGTACGGCCGGGATCAAAAAATGTGGGAGCGGTGAACACAAGATCTGTGTACGGCCGGGATCAACCTGTGGGAGCGAGCTTGCTCGCGATGAGGTCCGACGGCGAATACAAAATGCTCAATGCCGCACCGGCTCATCCACCGGCAAATGCAGCACCTCGCGCACCAGCATGGCGATGCTGGTCACGCCCATCTTTTCCTTGATCTTGGTGCGGTGCACGTCAACGGTCTTCACGCTGATGTTCAGCTCCCGCGCGATCACCTTGCTGGCCTTGCCATCGATCACCAGCATCAACACTTCCCGTTCCCGGCTGGTCAGCAACGCCAGTTTGCCCTGCAGGTTCTGACGCTGTTGTTGATCGGCCTGGGCGTGCACGGCGGTCTTCAGCGCGGCCTGGATGCGGTCGATCATCTGTTGCGGGTTGTAGGGCTTCTCGACGAAATCCAGCGCGCCGTTCTTCATCGCCGTGACCGACATCGGAATGTCGCCATGGGCCGAGACGAAGATGGTCGGCAGAGTACTGCCGCGCTGGTTGAGGATTTCCTGCAACTGGAAACCGCTGGTCTCCGGCATGCGCACGTCGAGCACCAGGCAGGCGGGCTGTTTGGGGTCGTACTGGCTGAGGAATTCTTCGGCGCCGGCAAAGCACTGCGCCTGCACGCTGACGGACTCCAGCAACCACGCCAGCGAAGTGCGCAGGTCCTTGTCGTCGTCAACGATATAAACAATCGGTTTGCGGGTTTCCATCGGGGGCTGCCACGAAAGTTTTCTAATTATTGTTTTCGCACGCGAACGCGCGGCACGCATCGGCTCGTCTTTCTGGAGCCTGTAAGCAGAATACCCACTGTGGCCGGCCCTTGCGATAAAGAAACCACCTAGTCGACTAGCGGAAACCCAACCTCGCCATGGGGATCGTCAGAATGGTTGTGCCGCGCCCGCAGCCTTAGTCTTGCTCCATCACCTACGGGCCGCAAGATGGCGGTCCTCCTGAAGGAAGGGGCATCGACATGGCCGACCTGAGCCAGCAGCAAATCGACTTTCGCAACGCCATGGCGCAGTTGCCTGCGGCGGTGAACATCATCACCACCAACGGCCCCGGCGGGCGCTGTGGCATCACCGCCAGCGCCGTGTGCTCGGTGACCGACTCACCGCCCACCGTGCTGGTGTGCGTCAACCGCAACAGCGCCACCCACGACGTGTTCCGCACCAACGGCCACCTGTGCGTCAACGTGCTGTGTGGCGAGCAGGAAGAACTGGCCCGACACTTCGCCGGCATGACGAAGGTGCCGATGGCCGAGCGTTTCGCCTGGGACCTGTGGGACGACGGCGCGGCCGACGTGCCGGTGCTGCGCGATGCCCTGGTGCAGCTCGAAGGGCGGATCAGCGAGTGCAAGGAAGTGGGCTCGCACTCGGTGATGTTCGTGGAGCTGACGAAGGTCGGCGTGCGCGAACCACGTGACAGCCTGGTGTATTTCAACCGCTTGTTCCATCGCCTGGAACATGCCGGCGCGCATTGCTGATAGACCGCGTTATCGTTCAATCGCGAGCAAGCTCGCTCCCACAGTGGATTTGAGTCGAACACAGATGTTGCGTTCGCTGAAAGTCCCTGTGGGAGCGAGCTTGCTCGCGATGGCGGTGCCAGTTTGGAATGTTTGTTTAACGGCTGTAGGAGTAACTTCCTGCAAGCTACAACACCTTGCGGCATTGCCTACAGGTACGCCAGAATCCGCCGGCTTGTGCGTCTTGGAGGTCATCGGTAACTTGGTCCGCATCACTGATTTCCAGTGGTCGGGTTTAGCAGCCCGTGGTGACACGAGGTGCATTGGCAGTCCACACAGTCAGGTATTCCCCATCCCTGCACTTGACGGCAGCTGTGCGCAGGGCGCCCTCGGGCGCGCCGGTTTCGTGTCTCCCCGGTCTGCTAACCTGCGTACAGCCGCCACCCTACATTCGTTTAGCAGCGAATCGGTGACGGCTCCAGTTCTGGAGACCGAACGATGTTGAAGGTTACCCCTGATCCACCGCAAGACGACGCTTGTCCCAACCCGGCCCTGCACATCATGGCCACCCCGCACAAACCCTCCACACTGTTCACCATCAACCCCGACATCGACACCGAAACCCTGCTGGCCCACGCCTGCGAATCGCTGGCCTCGGCGAGTGTCATGGCCAATGACCTGGCGGGCTTCCTGGAAGGCACCCACCGCAACACCCTGCTGGGCATCGCGCAAGTGATCATGCTGGGGGAGTTGGCGGTGAATAGGGCGCTGGATCAGGTCGATCGCCCCGGCTAACCACGAACACTGTGGGAGCGGGCTTGCTCGCGAAGGCGGAGTGTCAGTCGATGATGATGTTGGCTGTGCTGGCCTCTTCGCGGGCAAGCCCGCTCCCACAGGGATCTCTGGTGAACACAAGGTTTGTGCATGGCAGATATTCAAGTGTGGGAGCGAGCCTGCTCGCGAAGGCGGGGTGTCAGGCGACGGTGATGTTGGATGTGATGGCTTCTTCGCGGGCAAGCCCGCTCCCACAGGGATCTCTGGTGAACACAAGATTTGTGCATGGCAGAGATTCAAATGTGGGAGCGAGCCTGCTCGCGAAGGCGGGGTGTCAGGCGACGGTGATGTTGGATGTGCTGGCCTCATCGCGGGCAAGCCCGCTCCCACAGGGATCTCTGGTGAACACAAGAAGTGAGTACGCCAAAAATCCAGTGTGGGAGCGGGCTTGCCCGCGATGGCTGCGTGTCAGGCAACCCAAATCTCAGATCCGAAAACTCCCCACCAACTGATTCAGCCGCCCGGCCTGCTGTTCCAGCTCGGTACAAGCGCGCAACGTCGCTTGCAAATTCTCCACCCCTTGCTGGTTCAGGCTGTTGATCCGGGTGATATCGACGTTAAGGGCTTCGACCACCGCCGTCTGTTCTTCCGTGGCGGCGGCGACGGACTGGTTGACGTTGTCGATCTCGCCGATGCGCTGGGTCACGCTGCCCAGGCGGGAGCCGGCGAGGTTGGCGATGGTGACGCTTTCTTCGCTGTGGCGCTGGCTCTCGGTCATGGTGGTGACCGATTCCCGCGCGCCCACTTGCAGTTCCTCGATCATCTGCTGGATCTCCAGCGCCGAGGCCTGGGTGCGTCCGGCCAGGCTGCGCACTTCGTCCGCCACTACCGCGAAACCACGACCCGCTTCACCGGCCCGCGCCGCTTCGATGGCCGCATTGAGCGCCAGCAGGTTGGTCTGCTGGGAGATGCCCTTGATCACTTCGAGGATCTGCCCGATGTTCACGGTCTTGTCGTTGAGCACTTCGATGTTGGCGCACGAGGCACTGATCTTGCCCGACAGTTCGTTCATCACCTCGATCGTGCGTTGCACCACCTGGCGTCCGTCCTCGGCCTGTTGTCGGGCACCGGACGCCTGGTGCGAAGCATCGCTGGCGTTGTGGGCGATCTCCTGGGCGGCCGCGCCCAACTGGTTGATCGCCGCCGCCACGCTGCTGGTGCGGGTGGATTGATCGTCGAAATTGCTCAGCGAAGCGTTCGATGCATCCAGCACGCGCCGCGCCCCTTCATTGACACCGAGAGCTGCCGAGGACACCTGGCGCATCGACTGGTGGATGCGTTCGACAAAACGGTTGAAGGCGGTTGCCAGTTGGCCGATTTCATCCCGCGATTGCACCTGCAGGCGCCGGGTCAGGTCGCCTTCGCCGAGGGAGATGTCCTCCATCACGCGGGTCAGCACTTGCAGCGGCCGGGTAATGCGCCGCGCCGTGTACCCGATCAACAGCAGGCCGAGCAGGGCCGAACCGCCACCGAGCAGCAACTCCAGCGCGGTGCTTTGCACGCCTTGGGCATCGAGTTCCTTTTGCAAGGTGGTCACCGGCGCCAGCAGGACGTCTTGCGGCACGCCGACCAGCACGCCCCACGGTGCGGCGCCGGCAATCGGTGACAGCGGCTCAAGCACCTCGATCTGCCGGGCGTCGACAAACACCTTGGGTTTGCCCCGGTGCAAGGCGTCCATCACCTCGGCGCTGTCCATCGGCTGGCCGAGGCGGCTGACGTCCTGGCTGTTGGCGGAGATCACCCCGCGCGGGCTGACGATGCTGATCTGACCGTTGCCTTCGAACAACTCACGGGCGCTGGCCTGGCTGTTCTGTTGCAGGGCGGCGAGGTTGATGTCGAGCCCGACCACGGCGATCACCTTGCCGTTTTCCAGCAGCGGGAAGGCCACGCTGGTCACCAGTTTGCGGCTGCCGGACGCCTCGTCGAAATAGGGCTCGAGCACACAGGCCTGACGGGTGTCGCGGGCGCATGTATAGAAGGCGTTGTAGGGCGCACCGCTCGGCCCCGGCTCGGTGTTGGCGAGCAGGCCTTCGTCGCCGATCACCGCTTGCAGCTCGCCGGGTTTGCTCTGCACCCAATACAGGGCGAAGCGCCCGGTTTCGTTGCTGCCAATGTCCGCCTGATGGGCGAAAGCGGCGTCGTCGCCGTCGAGTCCACCGGGTTCGAAAATGACATAAAGCCCGAGCAGGTCGGGCTTGTCGATCAAGGCCTGGTGAAGCTGGGTACTCAGCTCCCGGCGCAGTTGCTGGCGGGTCAGGCTGCCCTGTTGTTGCAGTTGTCGCAGGTACAACAGGTAGCGCGATAACCCCTGACCGTACTCGTGGGTCTGCATGAAGGTGCGTTGCACTTGCATGGCCTGCACTTTGCCCAGGGCCTGCATGTGTTCCCTGGCCGCATTGGCGAGCATGTCACCACTGGCTTGTGCAACCTGCTGGCTGCTCTTGTGAGTCTGATAGAGCGACAAGCCCATCAGCAGGCCGACGACCAGCAGCAGGCAGAGCCCGGCGAGGAGGGCGATCTTGCTCTGGATCGTCAGGAGTTTCTTGTGCATTGGAAATACCTTTTTCCACGTGGGCAATGACGCTGCCATTGCCCACGACCGAGGTTAGAAACCGGTGACGAACAGCAGTTGGGCGTAGACGTTCCGGTCGTTGTTGCCCAGTTGCGTGCCGCCGTTTTCGGCGCTCTTGTCCGGCTGGTAGATGCCCACCAGCGGCATCACGGTCAGGTGGTCGTTGACGTGCCATTCGGCATACAGGTCGACTTCGTGGCCGTCGGTATTGCCCAGGCTGCGATCGATGGTGTCGAAGTTGAAGTACAGCGCGCCCAGGTTGAGGTTTTCCAGCGGCGAGACTTTCAGCCCGACGTTCTGAATCCGCGAGTTGCTGTTGAACGGCCCGGCGTAGTTGCCCGCCACTTCACCCTGGAACCAGGTGCCATAACCACGGCTCATGCCGTAGAACAAGGTGTCGTAGCCTTCCGAGAAGCGGCTGTAGCGGTAGCTGACGTTCGGGGTCCAGATCGCCTCGGAGAAGGTCCAGCCGGCTTCCAGGTACCAGGCGTCTTCGGTGGCGGCGTGGGGTTTGTCCTGCTTGGCGTACTCGCCGGACAGGAACAGGTCTTTCACTCCGGCATTGCCCGCCGCGCGCACGCTATAGGTCTTCATGCCGTCGCGTTCGAGCTGGATCGGCGAGGCGTACTGCTCGTCGATGTCGGTGGTCTTGATGTAGGTCAGGCCCACCGTGCCGGCCTCGGCCACGTGTTCCAGGGTGCCGACGTACATTTCGGTCTTGGCCTGGGCGCGGTTGTCGGACTTGAGCCACATCAGGTCGCTGCGCCAGCCTTCCTTGCCGCCCAGGCGCAATACGGCGGTTTCGTCGAAGGCTTTGCGAGCGGCCAGGTAGTAGGCGCCGCCACGGTTGAACTCGCCGTCGGCCAGGCCCTTGCCCATATTCAGGGCGTCGCCGTTGATCAGGAAGCCATCGCCGACCACGATGTTCTGGCGGCCGAAGGACAGGTCCACACCGTCCTTGCCCAATGCGCCAAACAGGTCGGCCGAACGCCAGCCGAGGTAGGCGTCTTCGAACTTGGTGGTGCGTTCCGAGCCATCGCTGAAACCGGCGGCATCGCCATCGCCCCAGGTGCCGGAGCTGAGCAGGTTGCCCGCGCCGTAAGCCGTGCCCGCACCGCCCAGGCCCTTGTCGAAACTCAAACCGTATTTGATGTAGCCCTCGCGCCACGACGAGGAACCTTCGTCGAGACGGCCGGACAGGGCGTAGTTTTCCTGGCTGTGGAAAATGCCGAACGCGGCTTCGAGGGTGGCGTTCAGATGGCTGTCATCATCGGCGTACAGCTCATAGGCATTGGCCTGGCCGGCGCTGATCATCAGCGCGAGCGTCGAGAGACGAAGCAAGGGGGACTTGAGCATGGTGTGGCATCCGTTCTTGTTCTTGAGCGCAGGTTTGCGGTCTGCCCGGATACTAAGTCGCGCCTTTCGTTCGCCCTTTTCCCTGTTTGCCAATTAGTTGGTTGTGCATGCCAGATTGTCCGGTTTGGCAGCCCGGCCAACATAACTGGCACGCAGGGCAAAACCTGCCGGCCGGCGACCACCGACAATCCCCACCAAGCTGCCGAAGCACCCTGGCCTCGGCGTTTTTTGGTGTTGTGTTCGCCTGCTGGCGAGCGCGTGGATTTTCAAGGGCGTTTTCTTATGTTCACTTCGCTGCGTTTGCCCCTCATCGGCTTGCTGTCCTTCACCCTGGTTCAGGCGGTGTCTGCCGCCGAGTGCGCCACGGATACCCAGCGTGGTGCCGAAGTGTTTGCCACTGAGTGCAGCGTCTGCCACGCGGTGACCCAGGGTACGACCGGGATGATGGGGCCGAACCTGTTCGGCGTGTACGGGCGCAAGTCCGGCTCGCTGCCGGGCTTCAGCTACTCCCAGGCCATGCGCGACAAAGACGTCAGCTGGCAAGCCGAGAACATCACGCAATTGATCACCCAGCCCCAGGCCTACGTGCCCGGCACCTACATGCCGTACATGGGCCTGGCGTCCGCCGACGACCGCCAGGCGGTCGCGTGCTTCCTCAAAGAACAACACTGATCAGTCGAATTTCCGCCTGACAACCACCAACCCCTGTGGGAGCTGGCTTGCCAGCGAAGACGGCCTTGAGTCGGCTCCTGCATCTGAATGAAAGGTGAATTATGAGCAACGTTGAAATCCTGCCCCAGGTGGCTGCATTCCTCGAACGTCGTCACGGCTGCTTCATTGACGGCCAGTGGGTGTTTGCCGAGGGCGACAGCATCGCCGTGGTCAACCCGGCCACCGGGCAAACCCTGTGCGAAACCCTGGATGCGCCGCTGGAGATCGTCGAGCGCGCTGTACAGTCGTCGCACAAGGCGTTCAAATCCGGTGTGTGGTCGAGCCTGCGCCCGGCCGACCGTGAGCGCATCCTGCTGAACTTCACCCGCCTGGTCGAAGAACACGCCGAAGAACTGGCCCAGCTGGAAACCCTGAGCCAGGGCAAGTCGATCAACATGGCCCGTGCGCTGGACCTGAACGCCACCGTGGAGTTCATGCGCTACATGTCCGGCTGGGCGACCAAGATCGAAGGGCAGACCTTCGACGTGTCGATCCCGCTACCACCGGGCGCCAAATTCACCGCGTTCACCAAGCGCGAGCCGGTGGGCGTGGTGGTCGGCATCGTGCCGTGGAACTTCCCGCTGCTGATCGCCGCCTGGAAGCTGATGCCGGCCCTGGCCACCGGTTGCACGGTGATCATCAAGCCGGCGATGGAAACTCCGCTGACCGCCATGCGCCTGGCCGAGCTGGCGCTGGACGCCGGCATCCCGGCCGGCGTGTTCAACGTGGTCACCGGTGGCGGTGCCTCGGTCGGTGGCGTGCTGACCTCGCACCCACTGGTGAGCAAGGTGTCGTTCACCGGTTCCACCGCCGTGGGCAAGAGCGTCGGCGTGGCGTGCATGGAAAACATGACGCGTTTCTCGCTGGAACTGGGCGGCAAGAACCCGATGATCGTGCTCGCCGATGCCGACATCGAAAAAGCCGTGCAGGGCGCGATCCTCGGTGGCTTGCTGAACAACGGCCAGGTCTGCGCCGCGGCATCGCGCTTCTATGTGCACCGCTCGATCCACGACAGATTCGTCGAGGCCCTGGCCGCCGCCGTCTCGGCGATGCCGATTGGCGCGGGCATGAACGGCGACGCGGCGATCAACCCGCTGGTGTCGCGCAAGCAACAACAAAGCGTGCTCAAGCATATCGAACTGGCCCGCCGGGAAGGTGCGCGGGTGGTCACTGGCGGTGAGTTGCTGCAAGGCGACGGCTTTTTCGTGCAGCCGACCATCCTGGCGGACATCGACCACAGCATGGCCGTGGCCCGTGAAGAAGTGTTCGGCCCGGTGCTGGGCGTGATGCCGTTCGACGACGAAGACACCGTGATCGAACTGGCCAACGACAACCGCTACGGTCTGGCCGCGAGCCTGTGGACCAATGACCTGGGCAAAGCCATGAACCTGGTGCCGCGTATCGAAGCCGGCACGGTGTGGGTCAACGCCCACGTGTTGCTCGACCCGGCGATGCCGTTCGGTGGCGTCAAGCAATCGGGCATGGGCCGCGAGTTCGGTCGCGCGGTGATCGAGGCCTACACCGAGCTCAAGTCGGTGTGTATCGCGCATTGATCAACCTGTAGGAGCGAGCTTGCTCGCGAAAAACGTCAAGATAATGCGGTCTTGTAGGAGCCGGCTTGCCGGCGATGGGCTCAAGTGCGCCGCGTTTATCCGGTTCACACGCGTTATCGTTAACGACCATCGCTGGCAAGCCAGCTCCTATGGAGACCGCGTCTGTAGGAGCCAGCCTGCTGGCGATGGACTCCAGTGCGCCGCGATCATCCAGTTCACCCGCGTTATCGTTGACGACCATCGCTGGCAAGCCAGCTCCCACAAGGGACCGCGTCTGTAGGAGCCGGCCGGCGATGGGCTCAAGTGCGCCGCGTTTATCCGGTTCACACGCGTTATCGTTAACGACCATCGCTGCGATGCGGCGAACCGACGAGCCAGCTCCTACAGTTTGATTTGCGTGAATCTGTAAGAGGATGGTCGGCTGCACC
Source organism: Pseudomonas sp. QLc11A (assembly GCF_052112305.1). Taxonomy (NCBI): domain Bacteria; kingdom Pseudomonadati; phylum Pseudomonadota; class Gammaproteobacteria; order Pseudomonadales; family Pseudomonadaceae; genus Pseudomonas; species Pseudomonas sp. QLc11A. The sequence goes on along the minus strand of NZ_JAVAJJ010000015.1, from coordinate 135,972 downwards.
ATCGCTCCCACATCACGCTGCCGGTGGCGGTTTCGCCAGTTCAATACCGGCGGCACCCAGCCGCTTGAGAATTTCAAACAGCAGCTCGCTCTTGATCGCCCCGACCGTGCGCGGGCTGCCGACGTAGCCGGTGATGGTCAAGGTGATGCCTTCCGGTTTCAACTGGCTGAAGCGCAAGAACGGCGCCGGTTTATCCAGGATGGATTCGTGCTCGGTGTAGCTGTCCATCAGCAGGTTTTGCACCAGTTCCGGATCGATATCCAGCGGGAACATCAGCTCGAGTATCACCACGCCCTGGGCGCTGCCGCCGAGGGTGACGTTGCGCAGGTTCTGCGAAATCAGGTGCGAGTTGGGCACGATCATGATCGAACGGTCGGCCAGTTGTATTTCCGTGGCCCGTACGTTGATCCGTCGTATGTCGCCTTCGACGCCACTGATGCTGATCAGGTCGCCGACCTTCACCGGGCGCTCGGTCAACAAAATCAGGCCGGAGATGAAATTCTTCACGATCTCCTGCAGGCCGAAGCCGATGCCCACTGACAGGGCGCTGACGATCCAGGCCAGGTTGGTCCACTTGATCCCCAGCGACGACAGCGTGAGCAGCACGATCGACGCGTATCCGATGTTGGCGAACAGGGTGCTCAGCGAGGCGCACATGCCCGGGTCCATCTCGGTCTTCGGCAGGAACTCGCCGTCCAGCCAGCGGCGTAGCGTGCGAATCAGGTAGACACCGATCAGCAGTGTCAGGAAGGCACGCATCAAGTTGTCCGGGACGATGTTCAGCTTGCGCAGCCCTTCGCCACCGAGAATGGCCGCGGTGCTGGTGACCAGTTGCCCGAACGTCGTACCTACGCCGCCGACAAACAACGCAATGACGCCGACCAGCATCAGGATGGCGCGGCCCGCCCCGGAAAACACGGTGCATATCTGCTCCAGGCGTGGATTGCCGATGCCCAGCAGCTGTTTGATCGCCTTGCCGGTAGGTTGCCTGGGTGAAAAAAGCGATTCGCAGGTGTCCTGGTACACCTGCGTGAGCAGGTAGAACGCGGCGAAGACGATGAAAATCCACACCATTTCATAGGTGATGAACCGGGCCATCGTCACGTAGCCGATCACCAGGGCGAACAGGGACACCACCACGGCAACGCCAGCAAACACATAAATCAGGCCGGCGGACGTGGTGACGCCTTCGGGAGTCTCTCCGGCAACGATCAGCGCCCGTCGGGTCTTGCTGACGCGCAACAGCAGCGCGCCGATCACCAGTGCCACGACCAACGCCACGATTCCCCGGCCGAACAACACCACTTCGGCGCTCATGCCGGTGACGTTGCTCATCTGCACCAGTGTCACCAGCACCAGCAGCAGGCTGGCCAGCCGCCTGGGGTAGGGTTCCATCGCCAGCGCCACCGGATCGGCGATATCGGGCAGGCGCCATGAAGGATGTTTGGTCGACAGCAACGCGCGGCTCAACCCGGTGATCATCACGCAGGTATAGGCCAGCTTTTCCAGGTATTGCGCCAGGTCGGCCAGCAACGGGGTGTAGGGCAGTTGCCGGGTCGCGGCAAAGTGCAGCAATTGCAGGGCGATGCCGGCGCTCAGCACCGTCGCCAGTACCGAGGCCAATGCCAGGGAACTGCGCCGTAACCGGCCTTCGGGCATTCGATGAATGCACAGCCACGCCAGACCCCGACCGGCGAATTTTCGCCCCAGGGTCCAGATGACCAGGGCCAGAACCAGCAGGGAGGCCGTGATTGCGCGTTGACCGGGTTGCCAGGCCGCCTGGTGCGTGACCTTGAGTTGCTGGACGAGGGTGCTGAAACGTTGGCGGTCATTGAGCGGAAGATTGAACAATGGCGACCAGAACCGCGGGTTCAGGATGCTGTTGGTCTGCTGGGTCACCTCCGCCTCCAGCAGGCTGCGGCGAATACTGGCAATCTGGGTGATCAGCTCGGCGGCACTGACTTTCAGCGCGGCCAGGGTTTTGAGCTGGTTGTCGATCTTGTTTTTTTGCTCGCTGAGGATGTCTCGTTGGGTGGTAATGCCAGACGTCACCTGTGGGCTCTCGTCGAGCGGCACTGGCCCCAGCACGTTGAGTTGGGCCTGCAACTGCGCCTGACCAGGCAGCAGCGATGTGGAGAGGCTTTCAATATTCTGGATCAGTGCCAGCACCAGGTCCTGTGAGCTTTCCAGCTGGGTGTAGGTGCTGGCCTGGGAAACCTGCTGCTTGAGGCTGTTCAGCTGGTTTTGCAACCCCAGCAATTCGCTGTCGGAGATGCTGATGACCGGGGCTGTGGGGGCGGGAGCAAGGGTGTCGGCCATGGTCGCCGCCGACAGCCATCCCGGGGTCGCCACCAGCAGTGCGAAGGCGACGTAAATCATTGACTTCCATACATTGAACATCGGCGAGCTCGACGGGTTGTTAGTCACTTAGCCAATGAGGTTAGGCCATGACTCGCACCCTTGAGCGATGTTTTGTCGAAAGTGCCCGGCCGGTTTTCGCCCGGGCGCTACTCATGCTGTTGCCGCGCCGGGAAAAACAGTTCGAAGCAGGTGATGCCGTCGGCACTGCTGACATGGCAGGCGCCGTTGTGCAGTTGCATGATCGTCGCCACGATCGACAGGCCCAGGCCGTTGGATTGGGCCGAGCGTTCGCGGGATTCATCGACCCGGTAGAAGCGTTCGAACAGCCGTGACAGATGCTGCGCCGGGATGGTCTGGCCGTGGTTGCGCACTTGCACCTGGATGCCGTCGGCGGTCGGGTTGGCGTGAATGCACAGCTCGGTATGCGGCGCGCCGTACTTGATGGCGTTGGCGCACAGGTTGGCCAGTGCACGACGCAGCAACATGGGCTCGGCCCAGATCAAACCGCTGCCGTGGGCTTTGATGCAGATGCCAACGTCGGTCGCCGGGCCTTCGAAATAGTCGGCCATGCGTTGCATTTCGTCGGCGGCATCCAGTTCCTGACGCTGGCGCAAGGCGCTGCGCGGATCGGTGCGGGCCAGGAACAGCATGTTGTCGAGCATGCGCGCCAGGCGTTCAAGCTCTTCGACATTGGAGGCCAGCAACTGCTGATAGGCGTCGGTGCTGCGGTTCTGCTGCAAGGCCACCTGGGTTTCGCCGAGCAGGTTGTTGATCGGCGTGCGCAGTTCGTGGGCCATGTCGGTCGATACCTGACCCAATTGCACAAAGCCTTTGTCCAGGCGGTCGAGCATGGCGTTGAAGGCGTCGATCATCGGCAGCAGTTCCAGCGGTGCGCCCTGGCTGTCGAGGCGCTCGTTGAGGTTGCCGACGTCGATGCTCTGGGTATGGCGGGCCAGGCGCCGCACCGGTAACAGGCCGCGATGCACCAGCACGTACCCGGACAACGCCAGCAGAATCGCGGCCAGGGTGGCGAACAGGTAGACGTTGAGCCGGTAATCGGCGAGCACGGCGGTGCGTTCGGTCATCAGGCGCCCGGTCACCACTTGCAGGCTGCCCAGGTCCCCGGAGTCGATGGTCGCCGCCAGGGCGGAAAACGGCACGCCGTTGACGTTGGGCAAATGCTGCACGTCGTCCAGGGTCAGTCGATGATCCATCGCCACCGGAGTCAGCACCGGCATTTTCAGGTTGCCCGGGTTGACCACCAGCAACGGCGGTTGCCCCGGGGTGCCGATGGTCAGCAGGGCCTCGCGGTTGCCCATCATGTTCTGGAACAGCGCGGGTTTGGCCTTTATCAGGTCCAGGGTGTTGCTGTCGTTGAGGAAGGTACGCAACTGGTCGATGCGGGTGATCAGGGCAATGTCGTCGCGATGGATCAACTCGCGTTCCAGGTCGCGGTACAGCGCCACGCCCAGCAGCGCCAGCGAGACAAACGCCAGCAGGGCGAACACCAGCGCCAGGCGCAGGGTCAGGGAGTGGCTCAGACGAGAGGCGGATCGCAGCGGCGTCATGGCATTCATGGGGGCATTCAAGGTTGTGTGTCGAAGCGATAGCCGATGCCGCGCACGCTGTGGATCAGCTTGAGCTGGAACGGATCGTCGATTTTCAGGCGCAGGCGGCGCACCGCGACATCGACGACATTGGTGTCGCTGTCGAAATTCATGTCCCAGACCCGCGAGGCGATCATCGAGCGTGACAGCACCTCGCCCTGATGCGTGGCGAACAGGTGCAGCAGGGCAAATTCCTTGTTGGTCAGGGTGATGCGGTTGCCGGCGCGGCTGACGCGACGCTTGAGCACGTCGATCTGCAGGTCGTCGACATGCAGGTGTTCGTCTTCCCGGGTAGGGCCACGGCGGGTCAGGGTGCGCAGGCGCGCCACCAGTTCGGCGAAGGAAAAGGGTTTGATCAGGTAATCGTCGGCGCCCAGTTCGAGGCCTTTGATGCGGTCGGCGATGTCATCCCGGGCGGTGAGGAACAGCACCGGTGTGTCGGCTTCCTTGCGCAGGCGGCGCAGGACTTCCCAGCCATCCATCTTCGGCATCATCACGTCCAGCACGATCACATCGAAGTCATGTTCCAGGGCCAGGTGCAGGCCATCGACGCCGTCGCGCGCCAGGTTCACGGTGTATCCGAGTTCCTGCAGGCCGTTGAGCAGGTAATTGCCGGCCTTGGGTTCGTCTTCGACTACGAGGATGTTCATGGAAAATCCGCCTGGTTCGGTCGGGCTACGGGGGCGCATCAGTGGCGCAAGTGTAGCCCGATCGGCGGCGATGGCAGGCATCCGCTCAGTTCTCGCCAAGGCAGTTCACACCCTGAACCTGATAGTTCAGTTGATGCTCGCGGCCCTGGTGGTCGAGGTAGTTGAACTGCGCGGGCACGATGCCGCACTTGCCGTTGAGGTCGGTCATGGACAGCACTTTGGCCACTTCCACCGGGACATAGAAGCCGTCCTGGTCGTGGATGATTGGCGAGGTGGGCTGGGTGGCGGCAAACGCCGAACCAGTGGCGAGCAGGGCGGCAAAGCCCGCGATCAACAGTTTCATGACGAATCTCTCTCTACAAGGGCTGGGTGGCTGCCGGGTCTGGCCTGACAGTGAGTTCAGGCTAACGGTGTGATCCGGACAGCCGACCAACAACTCGATTACAAAGTTGTAATGAAACGCCGCCGGCAACACCGCAACCCCCTGTGGGAGCGAGCTTGCTCGCGATGGACGCAAAGGCACCGCGTTTATACAGATGACCCGTGTAATCGTTAACGACCATCGCGAGCAAGCTCGCTCCCACAGGGGGGCAGCAGCAACCCGCGGATCCATGGCCTAAGCTTGTTTGCAGGCCCATGCTCTTCGAACTCCTCGATGGGCAAACGGCACCTATAAAAACAACGCAATCAGGAGATGCCCATGTCCGCTTTGATCCGTCGTTTCAGTCGCTGCATGGCCGCCGGTTTGACCGCTGCCGTGCTTGCCGCACCGGCCTTCGCCCTCGATACCGTGAAATTCATGGCCCCGGGCTCGGTGGGCGGTGGTTATGACCAGACTGCCCGTGTGCTGGGCAAGGCCATGGTCGAAGCCAATACGGCCAAGGCCGTGACCTTCGAGAACAAGGGTGGGGCGGGCGGGACCCTGGGGTTGGCGCAATTTGCCAACAGCACCAAGGGCGATCCGAATGCGTTGCTGGTGGTCGGCGCGATCATGGTCGCGGGCATCGAACAGAACAAACCGCAGATCAGCCTGAAGGATGTGACGCCCATTGCCCGGTTATTCACCGAGTACAACGTGATCGCCGTGCGCAAGGAATCGGAATACAAGACCCTCGATGACCTGATCAAGGCCTTCAAGGACAAGCCGACGAGCATCACCTGGGGCGGCGGCTCCAAGGGCTCGGTGGATCACATCGGCATTGCCGAGCTGGCGGGCAAGCTGGACGTGCCGGTCAACAAGGTGAACTACGTGGCGTTTGGTGGCGGTGGCGAGGTGGTTGCCCAGGCGCTGGGCGGCCAGCTCAAGGTAATCACCGGCGGTTTCGCCGAACTGGGCCAGTACATCAAGAGCGGTCAGTTCCGTGTCCTGGCCATCGGCGCGCCGGAGCGTGTTCCCGGCATTGACGCACCGACCCTCAAGGAGAGCGGCTATGACGTGACGATCGGCAACTGGCGCGGCGTTTACGGTGCGGCGGGCCTTACCCCGCAGCAGCGCAAAGAGGTGATCGACGCTGTGGTGGCCGCTACCAACAGCAAGGTCTGGCAGGACAATATCCAGGCCAACGCCTGGACGCCCAGCGTGTTGACCGGCGATGAGTTCGGCAAATTCGTCGAGGAAGAACACGTGCGGTTGCGCGCCATGCTGGTCAAGGTCGGGCTGCTTTGAGATGGCCACACTGCGCGCAGTGGTGCCGACGCAATTGGCGGTCGGCATCGGCCTGATCGCCATCAGCGTCATGTTGGCGTTGGGTGCCTACCGGTTTCCTCCCGAAATGGGTTTCGTCATCCTCCCGGCCTACGTTTACCCCTATATCGTGGCGGCGTTTCTCGGCGCTGTGGGTCTGTTGCTGAGCTATCAGGCGCTCAGCGGCGGTTTTCGCGAGCTGGATAACGACGACACGGGCACGGTGCCCGGAGGAAAAACCGGCGCCGCCTGGGTGACCGCCGGGCTTGTCGGGGTGGCGCTGCTGATCAACCTCATCGGTTTTGTGCTGGCCGCCGGGTTGTTGTTCGCCTGTTCGGCGCGGGGTTTTGGCAGCCGTCATCCGCTGCGGGACCTGGCCATCGGTATTGCCCTGACCCTGCCGATCTACTGGCTGTTCAACGCCGGGCTGGGGGTTTCCCTGCCGTCGCTGATCAACATCTGGCTTTGAAAGGAGATAGACACCGTGGACATTCTTTCAAGCCTGGCGATGGGGTTTTCCTCGGCACTGACCCCGATCAACCTGATGTGGGGGTTCATCGGCTGCCTGCTCGGCACCGCCATCGGTGTGTTGCCGGGGATCGGTCCGGCGCTGACGGTGGCCCTGCTGCTGCCGATCACCGCCAAGGTCGACCCCACCGGCGCGCTGATCATGTTCGCCGGTATCTACTACGGTGCGCAGTTCGGCGGTTCCACCACCTCGATCCTGCTCAACACCCCGGGTGAATCGTCCTCCATGGTCACGGCCCTGGAGGGCAACCAGATGGCACGCAACGGCCGCGCCGGCCCTGCGCTGGCAACGGCGGCGATAGGCTCCTTCGTCGCGGGCACCATCGCCACGGTTTTGCTGACGCTGTTTGCGCCGGTTGTGGCCAGGCTGGCGCTGAATTTCGGCCCGACCGAATATTTCGCGATCCTGGTGCTGTCGTTCACCACCGTGTCGGCGGTGCTCGGCGCCTCGATGCTGCGAGGGTTTGCTTCGCTGGGCGTCGGGCTGACCATCGGTTTGATCGGCCTGGACTCGACCTCGGGCATTGCCCGCTACACCCTGGGCGTTCCCGAACTGGTGGACGGTATCGAGGTGGTGCTGGTGGCGGTCGGTTTGTTCGCCGTGGGCGAGGCCTTGTACAGCTTGCTCTATCAAAAAGAATCGAACGAAGGGCGGCATCGCCTGACCTCGTTATGGATGAGCCGCGCCGACTGGAAACGTTCGGTGCCTGCCTGGTTTCGCGGCACGCTGATCGGCTTTCCGTTTGGTTCGATTCCGGCCGGCGGCGCGGAGATTCCGACCTTTCTGTCCTATTCCACCGAGCGCAAGCTCAGCAAGTACCCCAAGGAGTTTTCCGCCAACAAGGGCGAGGGCGCCATCGAAGGCGTCGCCGGCCCCGAAGCGGCCAACAATGCCAGCGCGACCGGGTCCCTGGTGCCGTTGCTGACCCTGGGCATCCCGACGTCCGCCACCGCGGCGATCCTCCTGGCCGCGTTCCAGAACTACAACCTGCAACCGGGGCCGATGCTGTTCGAAACCTCCGCCGACCTGGTCTGGACGCTGGTGGCCTCGCTGTACATCGGCAACGTCATCCTGCTGGTGTTGAACCTGCCGTTGGTGGGGCTGTGGGTCAAACTGCTGCAGATCCCCCGGCCGTACCTGAATGCCGGCATCCTGGTATTCGCCACCATCGGCGTGTATGGCATGCGTCACTCATCTTTCGACCTGCTGTTGATGTTGGCGATTGGCTGGGGCGGGGTGTTGATGCGGCGGTTCGACTTCCCCGTCGCCCCGGTGATCGTCGGCATGCTGCTGGGGCCGATGGCCGAGAAACAACTGCGCAATGCCTTGTCCATCGGCGAGGGCGACTGGACGGTGTTCGTCACGCAACCGATCTCGGCGTTCTTTCTCGCCCTGACGCTGCTGGTGCTGTTGGTGCCTTATGTGTTGCATAAACGCGGGATCAAGTTGCATGAGGATGATTGAGCAATCCCTGTGGGGGCGGTGTGTCAGTGAAATAATGGTCACCTGACCCGACGCCTTCGCGGGCAAGCCCGCTCCCACAGGGTTAGTGGGTGTACGCAGTATTCGTGAACAACAGAAATTACTGTGGGAGCGGGCTTGCCCGCGAAGGCGGTGTGTCAGTCAACATTGATGTTGAATGTGAAGGTGGTCATGCAGTGGTTTGTGCGGTGAACCACTGCATGACCGGCGCGCACGCCGGATGGGTGGCCGCCGAGGGTTGCAGGCACAACGAGTAAATCCCTCGGGTCTTCAACGGTTCACCAAACGGAATCACCAGTTCACCGCGCTGGATCGACTCGCCTGCCAGCGTCATGTCAGTCATCGCCACCCCCAGCCCTCGCGCGGCGGCATCGAGTGCCAGTTCGTCGAGGTTGAAGGGGATATGCCGATACTCCTGCAACGCCTTGCCGCCATTGGCCGACAGCCATACCTGCCAGTCATTTTGATCGCAGGAGCGGTGCAGCAACGCGAACCCCGACAGATCTTCCAGCGAAGCCAATGGCCGGGTCGGGTTGCCCAGCCCAGGCGCGCACACCGGCACCAGTGCTTCCTCGAACAGCGTCAGGCAATCGGGCGCCGTGGACGGCTCTGGCAGATAGAGAATGTAGGCGTCGCTGTCACTGGCAGGTTCCACGACTTCGGTGGCCACGGTTTCAATGGCCAGGGAGACGTCCGGGTGATGCCGGTAGAAATCGCTCAGTTTGGGCAGCAGCCAGCGCACCGCCAGTGACACGTGCATGCGAATGCGGAACGGGCGTTGCTTTGGCGCGAGCCGGTCTTCGAGCGACCTCAATTGTTCAAGGATGGTGCGAGCGCTGGCCAGCACCTGGTCGCCTTCCGGGGTCAGTTGCAGGCTGCGGCTGCTGCGCACGAACAGCGCGACACCGAAGTGGCTCTCCAGTTGCTGGATCTGTCGGCTCACGGCGCTTTGGGTCAGGCAGAGCTTTTGCGCCGCCTGGGTGAAGCTGCCCGACCCGGCGACCTCGACCAGGGCCTGCAAGCCCTGCAGCGAGGGCACGTGGCGTACTTTATCCATGCGTTTTCAGAATGCCTCGATGATTTAATAACGTTGGTTGTCCGCGTTATCAGCCTTTAGATTCTAGTCATTGACGCCGTTCACGAAAACCAATTATGCGAATCTTGCATAAAGCGCTGATCGAGACGGTTCGCAGAACAAGAACCTGAGGTGACGCATGGAAAATATCTGTGGCTGGATTGCGCAAGCGGGGAGTTCTCCGTTGCGCGACCCGCTCAAAGGCACGCAGCACGCCGACTGGCTGGTGATCGGCGCCGGCATTACCGGCCTCAGTGCGGCGCACGCCCTGGCGCACATGCACCCCCAGGCACGCATTGTGGTCGTTGACCGCCAGCGGGCTGCGCAGGGGGCATCGGCGCGTAATTCCGGGTTTGTGGTGGCCCACGAACATCCCGTCGCCAGCGAACTGTTGGGCAGCGCCGGGTTCGCCGGTTATCAAGTGGATACGGCGATCGGCCGCGCCGCCGCCGATGAAGTGCGCAAGCAGATCGCCCGGCTGGGTATCGAATGCGACCTCAGGGAATCGGGCTATTTCTTTGCCGTCAGCGATCCACGCAAGCTGAGCCACGTCGAGGCCAAGTTGCAGACCTTGCGGGCCGTTGGCGCCAGCGCGCAGTTCCTGCAAGGCGAGCAACTGATCGAGAAACTCGGCACCCGCCACTACCGTGCCGGAATCTGGTGCGGCAATGGCAATGCGCTGCTGCAACCGGCCAAGTACGTGAAGGGCCTGCTCGATGCCTTGCCGCCGACAGTGACGGTCTATGAGAACAGCGATATCGCAGGTCTTGAGCGCCTCGGCGACGGCCGGATCCGTGCCCGGGGCCAAGACGGCTGCATTGAGGTCAAACAGGTGTTGGTCTGCCTGAACGCCTTCATTCCTCGTTCAGGGATCGACGACAGCGGCACCTTCGCGATGGAACTCAGCGCCAGCCTCACGCGGCCGCTCAGCGACCAAGAGTTTCAAGCCCTGGGGGCGCCAGCGTCCTGGGGCGTGCTGTCGACCCGGCCGTTGGGCGCCACGGTGCGCCTGACGCCGGATCGCCGGGTAATGATCCGCAACACCGCGGAATACCGTTCCCGGGATTTGTCATTGAGCGAGCTGTCGACCCGTCGCCAACACCACGTGCTGGGGTTGCAACGACGTTTCCCGATGCTCGGCGAGCAGGACATCGAATACACCTGGACCGGTCATCTCAGCGCTTCGCGCTCCGGGCAACCGTACTTTGCCAAGGTCGAGGAGGGCGTGTTCGCCGTGGCCGGGTGCAACGGTTCCGGCGTGGCGCGGGGCACGTTGTGGGGACGCTTGCTCGCGGAGTGGGCCTCGGGCGGTGATTCACCGCTGCTGCAATCGGTCATCTCGCGGGCACAACCCGGCTGGCTGCCGCCCAAGCCGTTGCTCGACATCGGTGCCATGCTGCGTATGCGTGTGGAAACGGTCCGGGCCAGAAGCGAAGTCTGAACAACACGAACTTCACAACAAGAACAACAGCACTTCCCATCGAAGGTGATTCAACATGCGCGTCAATACGCTTTCCCTTGTGGCCCTGATCTCGACCTTTTCCGCCGTCGCCTGCGCCGACGAAACCGTCAATATTTCCAACTGGAACGGTTACATCGCCGACGACACCTTGCCCGACTTCACCAAGGCAACCGGGATCAAGGCGACTTACGACATCCACGACAGCAACGAAGTGCTGGAATCGAAACTGATGACCGGCAATACCGGGTATGACGTGGTCAGTCCGTCAAACCACTTCCTGTCGCGCCTGATCAAGGCCGGCGCCATCCAGAAACTCGACAGGAGCCAGTTGCCCAACTGGAAAAACCTCGATCCGGCGCTGATGAAGAAGCTTGAGGTCAACGACCCGGGCAACCAGTATGGCTTCCCTTACATGTGGGGCACGGCGGGCATCGGCTATAACGTCGAGAAGATCAAGGCGATCTTCGGCAATACCGACGTCACCCATTCCTGGACGCTGTTCTTCGACGAGAACAACATCAAGAAACTCAGCGAGTGCGGCGTGGCGATCATCGACAACCCGACGCAGATCCTGCCAATCACCCTCAACTACCTGGGGCTGCCGCCACATAGCCATGAACCGGCCGACTACAAGAAAGCCGAGCAGGCACTGCTGAAGATTCGGCCTTACGTCCAGTATTTCCACGCGTCCAAGTACATCAGCGACCTGGCCAACGGTAACGTCTGCGCGGTGATCGGTTTCAACGGCGACATCGTGCAGGCCGCCGCCAGTGCCAGGGAAGCCAAAAACGGGATCGACATTGCCTACTCGATCCCGGACGAAGGTTCCACCCTGTGGCTGGACATGGTGGTCATGCCCAAGAGTGCGCCACACGAGAAGAACGGGTACGCCTACATGAACTACCTGCTGGAGCCGAAGGTGATTGCCAACATCAGCAACAGCATCCACTACGCCAACCCCAACAGCGCGGCGGATGCCTTCGTCGACCCGGCGGTGAAGCAGGACCTGGCGATCTACCCGCCGAAAACCGTGATGGACAAGCTGTTCACCGTCGAGGACTTGCCCGCGGCCATCGCGCGCCTCAGCACGCGCTTGTGGACCAAGCTGAAAACCAATACCTGATCGCTACGTCATGCGCACATCTGTCGCTTGAGCAAAATCACTGTGGGAGCGAGCTTGCTCGCGATAGCGTCAGGCCAGACGACATTGATGTTGAATGGACCACCGCGATCGCGAGCAAGCTCGCTCCCACAGGTTTCGGTTCGCTCCGACAGAATGTTTCAGACAGGATTTACGCTAGATGGGTTCAGGCGTCGATGGCCGGGAAGTCGATGTCGGTCAGGGCTGCGTTGTTCAGATAGTTGGTTAGCGTCTGCGATGCCACATGGGCGATCACTTCGATGATCCTGCCGTCGTCGATACCCGCGTTACGGGCAGCGGCGATCTGCTCGACGCTCAGGTGGCCACGGCTTTCGGTGACCTGGCGGGCGAGGGTGGCAATGGCGTTGAGCTCGCCGTGTCGTGCGCTGAGGATCTCCTGCTTCGACAGTCCGGCCTTACCGGCAAACAGCGTGTGAGCGGCCAGGCAGTATTCGCAGCCGTTGACTTGCGAAGTGGCGAGGAACACCGCTTCCTTATCCGTGGCGCTCAGGGACGTCTTGCCCAGTGCGGCCGAGTTTTGCAGGTATGAGGCCAGCACCGCCGGTGCGTGTGCCAGGACTTTGAAGACGTTGGGCAGAAAACCGATTTTCTTCTGCACGCCTTCCAGCAGGGGGCGGGTGGTGTCGGTGGCGTTTTCCAGGCTGATCGGGGCAATGCGGGTCATGGTGATACTCCGTGGTGTGAGGCGCGGAATGCGCTGGGTACGGAGCTCATGTTAGGGAGAAGGTCTGGTGTATTGGATGCAAATCGTCGAGGATATGCGACAAATCGTCCAGAACTGCCTTCGGGAGCCTTGTCATGGATCGCTTGTCCACACTGCTCACCCATTTCGGCGTCAATGCCGGCACTTTCCATAGCGGTATGTTCTGCGGCACCGTCGCCTACGACGGCCAACAGGCCAGCGGTCATTTGCACCTGCTTCAGGCCGGCGAGTTGCTGCTCAAAATGGGCGACCAGCCGGACCTGCAACTGACCGAGCCGAGCCTGATCTTTTTCCCCCGGCCCTATCGACATCGTCTGTTTGCGTCTGAAGCATCCGGTACGCAACTGGTGTGCGCGACCCTGGATTTCGACGGCGGTGCGGGCAATGCCCTGGCGGCGGCGCTACCGGATTACCTGGTGCTCAAGCTCGATGAAATCCCGACCCTGGCCGGGACCCTGGAATGGCTGTTCAACGAGGCATTCGACGGTACGTGCGGGCGTGAAGCGGTGATGGATCGCCTGTTCGAGCTGCTGGTGATTCTGTTGCTGCGGCACATCCTGAGCACCACGGGCCAGCGACCGGGCATGATGGCGGGCCTTGCCGATGCGCGCCTGGCGCGGCCCCTGAGCCTGATGCATCAAAGCCCGGCCAAGCCCTGGAGCGTGGCCGAACTCTCGGTCGCCGCCAACATGTCGCGGGCCAGTTTCGCCGAACACTTTCGCCGGGTGGTCGGGCAGACGCCGGTGGATTACCTGGTGAGCTGGCGCATCAGCCTGGCGCAGAAGCGCCTGCGCGAGGGTCGGCCGATAGCGCTGATCGCCGAGGAAGTGGGTTATGAGAGCCCCTCGGCGCTGGCCCGGGCGTTCCGGCGCAAGACCGGGCTGAGCCCGCGGGAGTGGAAAGGTAGTTGATACACCCGAAAACCCTGTGGGAGCGAGCTTGCTCGCGATAGCGGTGTGTCAGACACCTGATATGGCGACCGACACTCCGTCATCGCGAGCAAGCTCCCACAGATACAGTGGTGGCCTCAGCTGTGCATCAGAACTTGAACGCCTGCCGTCCAACCAACAGCCATTTACCGTCCTGCTTTTGCCAGATCTGGAAGTTCTCTATTTCAGTGGGCACCACTTCGGTGCCTTTGAGCGCTTGTGCCGAGAAATGATGACGGACCAGCGCGACATCGCCGGAAACGGTGATGGTCTGGTTTTGCATCTCAAGGGTCTTGAACGCGCTTTTGCCGGTTTCGATGTCGGCGATGAAGGCCTGCTTGTCCTGGATCTTGCCGCTGGAATGCCCGTAGGTCAGGTTCTCGGCGGTCAAGGCTTTCAGCTCCGGGATGTCCTTGTGCAGCATGGCCTGGGTCAGGTGGTCGACGGCCTGGGCCACGTCCTTGTCCGAGGCAGCCGGGGTGGCAGCGACGTAACCGGTGAACAGGCACAGAAAACCAATCAGCACTTTTGCTTTTTTCATGAGTGTTTCCTTGTTGTTGTAGGGATCACGCGATGACTGGAGGGGTATTCATCAGTCATCGTACAACTTATCATGCGCTGGAGGGAAAAAGCGAACTTGCCCGGCGACCTTGCCTCGAAGTTAAAAGGGCGATGTCCTGACTTCGAGGTATTCCAGCCATGCAGCCGAACCAACGTATACGGCACGACCTGACGTTGCTCATGGTGTTTGTGGTGATCGTCGTGGTGTCGGGTTTTTCTCCCCGCAGCCGGGTGGACTGGGCGCTGGAAAACCTGCTGGTGCTGTTGCTGGTGGGCACCCTGGTCGCGGTTTCCCGGCGATTCCGCTTGTCGACAATGTCCGTCACCCTGGTGTTTGCCTTTCTGTGCGTGCATGAACTGGGCGCCCATTACACCTATTCCCTGGTGCCTTACGATCGTTGGTCTTCGGCGTGGTTGGGCTTCAGTTTCGACCAGGCGGCAGGTGCTCACCGCAATCACTACGACCGGCTGGTGCATCTGAGCTACGGGCTGCTGCTGGCTTATCCGGTGCGTGAAGTCCTGTGGCGGCTGACGCCGCTGCGCGGGTTCTGGCTGTTCTTCGTGACCCTGAACATCATGCTGTCGACATCCGCCGTGTACGAACTGGTGGAGTGGATCGGCGGTGCCTTCCTGGGCAAGGACACGGCGAAGGCTTTCGTCGGCGCGCAAAACGATCCGTGGGATTCGCAAAAGGACATGGCCATCGCGGTCGCCGGTGCGTTTGCCAACCTGTTGCTGGTGTCCCTGCGCGGCATGCTGCAAAAGCAACCGGTGACGACCGCATGTCGCAAAAAACACAATCTTTGGCAATAGGCTTCAATTACTGCGCGGCCCCGTCGATAACCTCTTCAAGAGTGCCATTCGCGCGGGGGAATCCCGCGGCCTAACGTGCCAGAGAGGAACCACAGAGTGTCCATAAAACTGCGTTTAATGTTGCTGATCGGCACCGGACTACTGACTGCATTGATCATGAGCCTGGTCAGTTACCTGGGGAACGCCCGGATGGCCGAGGCCGTGGAGGACGACAACGTCAGCATGGCCGCGCTGCGCAATCACCTCGAAGCCGACATGATGCACGACGCGTTGCGCGCCGACGTGCTGTCGGCCATGTTGGTGGGCTTGAACAAGAGCACCAGCAGCAAAGCCGAGGTGCGCAGTTCCATCGAAGAGCACACCCAACGCTTTCGCGAAGTGCTCGGGGAAAACCTCAAGCTGCCGGTCAACGACACCATCAAGGCCGGCCTGAACAAGATCAAGCCCAGCCTCGACACCTACATCGGCACTGCCGAGCGTATCGTCGGGCTGGCCCTGGAAAACCCGGAAGCCGCGCAACAGGAACTGGGCACGTTCAACAACGCCTTCAGCCAACTGGAAGACCAGATGGAGGCCCTCAGCGAGTTGATCGAAAGCGACACGCAACAGACCAGCCAGGGCACAGCGCTTGCCATCAGCAACGCCAACCTGACCCTCGGCGGCGTGCTGATCGCCAGCCTGTTGTTGCTACTGGCCCTGGGGCGTTCGGCGATCCTGAGCATCATGGGCCCGTTGCAAACCGCCAGCCGCATTGCCGAGAGCATCGCCCATGGCAACCTCAGCGAGCCGATTGTCGAGCCCACCCACAAGGACGAAGCCAGCGCCTTGATTCGTAGCCTGGCAACCATGCAGCGGGATTTGCGCGGCATGATCGAGGTCGTGCGCAGCAACGCCCACGGCGTCAGCGGCATGAGCGAACTGCTGAGCAACGGCTGCCATGAGGTGGCGGGCAGCAGCCAGCAGCAAAGCGCGGCGGCCAGTACCATGGCCGCGGCCGCCAGCGAAATGACCGCGAGCATCGAGGAAATCACCCGGCATGCCGAACGGGCGCTGAACATGGCCAATCAGGCAGAAGCCCTGGCCAAGGACGGCGGCCGGGTGATCCATCAGGTGGTCAGCGACATGGATGGCATTGCGCGTTCGGCGCAGCAGTCGGCGCAGGTGATCCGCACGCTGGACAAGGAGTCCGAGGGGATTTTCAACATCATCCAGGTGATCAAGGGCATTGCCGACCAGACCAACCTGCTGGCACTCAACGCCGCCATCGAAGCCGCCCGCGCCGGCGAGCAGGGACGCGGTTTTGCCGTGGTGGCCGATGAGGTCCGCAGCCTGGCGGGGCGCACCAGCGCTTCCACCCAGGAAATCGCCAGCATGGTCGCACGGATCCAGCAAAGCACCCGCGAGGCGGTGATCAGCATGGAGGAGGGCGTGGCCCAGGTCGACAAAGGCATGGCGGTGACGGCCGATGTCGAGCGCGCCATCCGCGAGATCCTCGATGCCACGCTGCACACCACGCAACTGGTCAATGACATCAGCCGTACCATCGGCGAGCAAAGCCTGGCCAGCAACGAGATCGCCCATCAGGTGGAGATGATTGCCGGCATGTCCGAAGGCAACAGCAAGGTGATCGGGCAGACGGCTTCGACCACCGATGAACTGTCCAGTCTGGCGGGGCAGTTGTCGCAGTCGGTGGATCGGTTCAGGCTTTGAGGTAGAGGTTGCCTGACAGGACGCCATCGTCGGAACGCCGCCCGGAGCAAGCTCGCTCCCACAGAGGATCTCCTTATGACGAAGATCCCTTGTGGGAGCGAGCTTGCTCGCGATGGCAATAGTCCAGACAACGCAGGACTAACGGCCTACAAATACTTGTCCGTCACCGCCCCCTCCGAAGCACTGGACACTGTCTTCGCATACTTGGCCAACACCCCGCGCTTGTACTTCGATTCCGGCCGCACCCAGCGGCTCTTGCGCTGCGCAAGCACGGCATCGGAAACATCGACCGTGATCAACCGCGTTTCAGCGTCGATGGTAATCCTGTCACCGTTTTCCACCAGGGCAATCGGCCCGCCCTCAAACGCCTCAGGCGTGATATGCCCCACCACAAAACCATGCGAGCCACCAGAGAAGCGCCCGTCGGTGATCAGCGCCACCTCCTTGCCCAGGCCCTTGCCCATGACCGCTGACGTCGGCGAGAGCATTTCGCGCATGCCCGGCCCGCCCTTGGGCCCTTCGTAGCGGATCACGATCACTTCGCCGGGCTGCACTTCGCCATTGAGAATGCCGGCCAGCGCACCTTCCTCGCCGTGATAGACCCGCGCCGTGCCTTCGAAGCGCAGGCCTTCCTTGCCGGTGATCTTGGCCACGGCGCCGGTGGGCGAGAGGTTGCCGCGCAGGATGACCAGGTGCGAGTCCTTCTTGATCGGCTGGTCGAACGGCCGGATCACGTCCTGGCCGGCCGGGTAGTCGGGCACGCCGGCGAGGTTTTGCGCCAGGGTCTGGCCGGTGACGGTCAGCACATCGCCGTGCAGCATGCCGGCATCGAGCATGCGCTTCATCAGCGGTTGAATGCCGCCGATGGCCACCAGTTCGCTCATCATGTACTTGCCGCTGGGGCGCAGGTCGGCGACCACCGGGGAAACTTTACCCAGCTCGACGAAGTCATCCAGGGTCAGTTCGACATCCACCGCGTTGGCCATGGCCAGCAGATGCAGCACGGCGTTGGTCGAGCCGGCGAGGGCGATCACCACGCGTATCGCATTTTCGAAGGCTTTGCGGGTCATGATGTCCCGGGGCTTGAGGTCGAGCTTGAGCAACTCCATGACCTGCTGCCCGGCGCGGAAACTGTCCGAGGCCTTGTCGCCGCCAATGGCGTCCTGGGAGCTGGAGCCGGGCAGGCTCATGCCCAGCGCCTCGATGGCCGAGGCCATGGTGTTGGCGGTGTACATGCCGCCACAGGAGCCGGGACCGGGAATCGCCACTTCCTCGATCTGCTTGACCTGGATCTCGCTGATGTCGCCCCGCGCGTGCTGGCCCACGGCCTCGAACACGGAAATGATGTCGGTATGCCCGGCCCCCGGCTGGATGGTGCCGCCATAGACAAAGATCGACGGGCGATTGAGCCGCGCCATGCCGATCAGGCAGCCCGGCATGTTCTTGTCGCAGCCGCCGATGGTCACCAGGCCGTCGAAACCCTCGCAACCGGTGACCACCTCAATGGAGTCGGCAATCACCTCGCGCGATACCAGGGAATACTTCATGCCTTCGGTGCCATTGGCGATGCCGTCGGAAATGGTGATGGTGTTGAAGATCACGCCCTTGGCACCGGCGGCATTCGCGCCTTTTTCGGCCTCGAGCGCCAGCTTGTCGATATGCATGTTGCAGGGCGTGACCATGGCCCAGGTGGACGCGATGCCGATCTGCGGCTTGTCGAAGTCTGCATCGGTAAAGCCCACGGCCCGCAGCATGGCGCGTGCCGGTGCGGCCTCCACGCCGTCGATTACTTGAGAGGAGTACTTGCGCAGATCGTCTTTGTCGCTCATGACTTGTCCTCACCGGCTCATCTGAAGACCACTGAGTATAGTCGCCGATCCGCCGTCTCCTCGTGCACCGGCTTCTACGGCACTATCAGTGACCGGACCATCGAGTCGGGAACAGACGCGCGGGTTAGCCTTGTCGTGATATTCTTCGCAACAACTTGGTTTGACCTATTCTGTTTACCTGTCCTCGCGACGGGCGAACGAATCACTGTCGCTCAAGTAGCTGAAGCCAATAAAGATAAAAAGTCAGTTCAGAAGGGACAAAAAACTGGGGTCGATGCGGTTCATCGGCCTTGTGTGCCCACCCTGCAATCCTTGAGTGCCGCATCCGTGACTGCCGTGAAACACGGGGCTGTGCGCATGAGGATGGAGGGGTGGATGGCGTTTTATCATAGGTGCTACAGATGTTTAAGAAAGTGAACACAGCCCTGCTGGGGCTGGCCTTGTCGTTGGGGATGACGACAGCCCAGGCTGAAGAAGCCAAGAAAGTCGACGTACTGCTCATTGGCGGCGGCATCATGAGCGCGACCCTGGGTGTCTGGCTCAACGAGCTGGAACCTGGCACTTCGATGGAAATGATCGAGCGCCTCGACGGCGTCGCCCAGGAAAGCTCCAACGGCTGGAACAACGCCGGTACCGGTCACTCCGCCCTGGCCGAGCTGAACTACACCCCGGAAGACGAGAACGGCAAGGTCTCGATCCCGAAGGCCGTTGAAATCAACGAAGCCTTCCAGATCTCCCGTCAGTTCTGGGCCTGGCAGGTTCAGCAAGGCGTGCTGAAGAACCCGCGTTCGTTCATCAATTCCACGCCGCACATGAGCTTCGTGTGGGGCGATGACAACATCAAGTTCCTGAAAAAACGCTACGACGCCCTGCAGGCGAGCCCGCTGTTCGCCGGCATGCAGTACTCCGAAGACCCGGCTGTGATCAAGCAGTGGGTGCCGCTGATGATGGAAGGGCGTGACCCGAGCCAGAAGGTCGCAGCCACCTGGAGCCCGCTGGGTACTGACGTGAACTTCGGCGAAATCACGCGTCAGTTCGTTGCACACCTGCAAACCACGCCGAAGTTCGACTTGAAGCTGTCCAGCGAAGTGCAGGACATCACCCGCAACGAAGACGGCAGCTGGCGCGTCAGCTACAAGAACCTCAAAGACGGCAGCAAGACCGAAACCGACGCCAAGTTCGTGTTCATCGGCGCCGGCGGCGGTGCCCTGCACCTGCTGCAGAAGTCCGGCATTCCTGAAGCCCAGGAATACGCAGGCTTCCCGGTAGGCGGCTCGTTCCTGGTGACCGAGAACCCGACCATCGCCGAACAACACCTGGCCAAGGCCTACGGCAAGGCTTCGGTGGGCGCACCGCCGATGTCGGTTCCGCACCTGGACACCCGCGTGCTGGACGGCAAGCGCGTGATCCTGTTTGGCCCGTTCGCGACCTTCAGCACCAAGTTCCTCAAGGAAGGTTCGTACCTGGACCTGCTGACCACCACGACCACCCACAACGTGTGGCCAATGACCAAGGTCGGCATCAAGGAATACCCGCTGGTCGAGTACCTCGCCGGCCAGCTGATGCTGTCTGACGAAGACCGCCTCAACGCCCTGAAGGAATACTTCCCGAACGCCAAGGCTGAAGACTGGCGCCTGTGGCAAGCCGGCCAGCGCGTGCAGATCATCAAGCGTGACGAAGCTGCCGGTGGCGTGCTGAAACTGGGCACCGAAATCGTCGCTTCGCAAGACGGCAGCATCGCCGGCCTGCTGGGCGCCTCCCCAGGCGCATCGACCGCCGCACCGATCATGCTGACCGTGCTGCAGAAAGTGTTCAAGGACAAGGTCGCGAGCCCTGAGTGGCAGGCAAAACTGCACCAGATCGTACCGAGCTACGGCACCCAGCTGAACAACAGCCCCGAGAAGGTTGCTCAAGAGTGGGCCTATACCGCCAAGGTACTGGAACTGACTCCGCCACCAGCGGTGATTGCGCCGGCTGTGAAGCCAGTGACTGTCGATACGGATGCGAAGGCACCGAAGGCTAGTGCTGCGAGTGATATGGCTCTGTAATTAGACGCCGGATCAAAAAAAGCCCACTGAATCGGCGACGGTCAGTGGGCTTTTTTGTGGGCGATGGTACAGGCAATGCTTT
This sequence comes from Pseudomonas sp. QLc11A, assembly GCF_052112305.1. Classification (NCBI taxonomy): domain Bacteria; kingdom Pseudomonadati; phylum Pseudomonadota; class Gammaproteobacteria; order Pseudomonadales; family Pseudomonadaceae; genus Pseudomonas; species Pseudomonas sp. QLc11A. The sequence continues at coordinate 115,285 of NZ_JAVAJJ010000015.1, read as the reverse complement.
GACTCCGGAGTGTCTACGACGGCCTTTACGGGGTTTTCTGTCATCAATTGTCAAGTCGCTGACGCTCAATGAGAAGCAGGCAGTTTGGCCCTGAGGATACTGGTTTGTTTACCGACCTGGGTAACGCGAAACCGTAAGTCTGAGACCTCTCCGCCCTGGCGGGAATATGGGCGGCGTTCCGACTATGGACGAACTTGCGCTGCGTTTAGTCAGTCAGCGCGCGTTTTCGTTAACGTCCATCGTCGGAACGCCGCCCGGAGCAGGCTCGCTCCCACAGTAGTCAGTTGCATCTCGATAAAACAATCATAGAGAGCGCAGAATGAAGTTCAGTTTTATAGACAGCCGCCAGCCGAGCCGTCGGCGGGTTTTACGCGATGCTTTCACGTTGGCGTTGGCGGCTTCGCCGGTGGCAAATCTCGCCAGGGCCGCCGAGGAAAACACTGAAGAAGTGACCTTTGCCGCGGGCCCGCGACCATTGGTGCAATACCCGCAAAAACGCCCGTTGACCCTGGTGACCACGCGCCCGCCGCACCTGGAGACGCCGTTCTCTGTCTTCAATAAAGGGGTCATCACGCCCAATGACGCGTTTTTCGTGCGTTACCACCTGGCCAATTTTCCGACCAGCATCGACCCGGACAGCTACCGCCTGACGATCAAGGGCTTGGTCGATACGCCGCTGTCGCTTTCCCTTGCCGAACTCAAGGCGCTTGCCGAGCCGGTGGAGGTGGTGGCCGTCAATCAGTGTTCGGGCAACAGCCGTGGCTTCTCGATGCCGCGGGTGTTCGGCGCTCAGTTGGGCAATGGCTCAATAGGTAATGCGCGGTGGCTGGGGGTGCCGCTCAAGGCGGTACTGGAAAAGGCCGGAGTGAAAGCCGGTGCCAGGCAAGTGACCTTCCGTGGACTCGATAAACCCGTGCTGCCGAGCACGCCGGAGTTCATCAAGGCGCTGGACATCAGCCATGCCATGGACGGCGAGCCGATGATCGCCTGGTCGATGAATGGAACCGACCTGCCATTTCTCAACGGTTACCCGATTCGTCTGGTGGTGCCCGGTTATTTCGGCACCTACTGGGTCAAGCACCTGAGTGAGATCGAAGTCGTCGACCATACCTACGACGGCTTCTTCATGGCCAAGGGGTACCGGGTTCCGGATAACGATTGCCTGTGCATTGCCCCCGGCACCACGGCGGCGAACACCCAACCGATTTCCAGATTGCCGGTGCGCAGTTTCATCACCAGCGTCAAACACGGCGATGTATTGCCGCTGAACCAAAGCCTGGTGCTCAAGGGCATCGCGTTCGACGGCGGCGCCGGGGTCAACAAGGTCGAGGTGTCGATCGATGGCGCAGCCACATGGCGCGAATCCACCCTCGGGCAGGACCTGGGCCGTTTCTCCTTTCGTGAGTGGACGCTGCCGATCACCTTTACCCGCAAGGGCGCCACTCAGTTGATGGTGCGCGCCAGCAACAGGGCCGGCGAGACGCAACCACTGCAAGCGGACTGGAACCCCGGTGGCTACCGCCGCCACGTCGTCGAAACCCGCCACGTGACCGTCGCCTGAGGAGGGCTGCATGAAAATTTTGACCTCCCTGCTGTGCGCCGCCCAGGTTTGCCTGATGACCCTGGCTGACGCCGCGCCACTTTCGATCACCTTGCCGCCCGAGACGGCAGTGTTCAAACCCAGTTCGCTGCCTGGTTACCCATTGGCGCAGCAGAAGTGCTCCACCTGCCATTCGGCCGACTACATCAATTTCCAGCCGCCCGGCATGAGCCTGGCACAGTGGACTGCCGAAGCGGGCAAGATGCAGCACGTGTACGGTGCTCCGATCAGCGACCGGGACGTGAGTGTGATCGGCGCCTACCTGGCGGCGACCTACGGCAGTGCCAAGGCCACCGACGCCGATGTCCAGGCAGCCTCGAACCCGCCAGTGGAACAGCCGCCGACGGTATCGGTGGCAAAAGTGGCTTCGGCCTTGCTCAAGGACAACGCCTGCCTGTCCTGTCACGCAATCGACCATAAGGTCGTCGGCCCGGCCTATCACGATGTGGCGGTCAGGTATGCCAATGACCCCCAGGCCTTGGTCCGGATAATGTCCAGCATTCAGCACGGCGGCAGCGGGAAGTGGGGGGAGGTGCCCATGCCGCCCTTCGCGCAGTTGAGCCCGGACGACCTGAAAAGCCTGGCGACGTTCATCATGAGCCAGTGAGCCTGATGCAAAAAAGCCCACTGACCGTCGCCGGTTCAGTGGGCTTTTCTGTGAGTGCGATTTGTTCAATCCATCTAGGGATTGGCGGCACTGAAGCGCTTGAGAATGTCCTGGTACATTTTGGTCCGCCGGTGATCCCGGCCATATCCGCCAGCAGCGGCGACGGTGCCGGCCTGGACATGGTCCAGGTACTTGAAGATTTTGCCGGGGGACAGAAACACCACCTTGTAGCCGAGGCCGATCGCGCGGTCTTGCAGCTCATAACCGGGCACCCGGTCATCGATCTGAAAATGCAGACCCTGCTGCTTCATCAGCCTGCAATTCCACAGGGTGCAAAAGCTTTTCAGGTAAGTCTCGGTGTAGGGCTTCGGTTCTCTTGAACGCAGGCCCAGGGACAGTTTCAGGCGACGCAAATGGTGTTTTGCGAAGCGTGAGGTGAAGCGCCAGACAGTCCTTGGCAACCCGCGATTGAGCTGCTCGGTGCAGCCGACCGCGATGACATTTTGGTCTCTGGCGCAGTGTTCCATCATCAGCGCAAAGATGTTGGCATCGAAGACGAAGGTGTCGGTGTGCATCAGGAACAGATGGTCGGTATTGATCCTGGCCAGCGCCATGTCCAGTGCCTTGCCATGGGCGATATGGCCCGGCTCTTTGGTGGGGGCATCGCGTTCGATCAGGTTGATCCAGTCCAGTGAGCGCAGATACTCGACGCTGGCGTCCGCCGAATCGTTGTCCACTACCCAGACTGGAATCCCGGCTTTGCGTGCAGGCTCACGCAAAAGGTCCAGGCAGATCCTGGTCAGATCGAGGGTTTTGTAATTCACCAGCACGATGCTGAACGGCGGTTTGGCGCTTGTATCGACACGGGCCATCTTCGAAATGCTCGACTACCTGAAAGCCTCGAAGACTAAACAGGCAACCTTAGCCCAAGCTTAATTTCACCTGGGCGGGTTGGCCTTTTGCATTCAGGCGGTCTCGATACGCCTAGGGTTTGGCCTGGTTTTTCAGCTTCTCTTCGATTTTCGCATCGACTGCCGCGCGAATCTGGTCAACGCTGAAACTGGCAGGCTTCTGGCTCGGCGGGTACTCGATGAAGGTCTGCAGGAAGCGCGCCGCCTTGGCCACACCCGCGGCCATCAGGTAGGAGTTTTTCACCAGCCAGTCGTTGTACTGATCCGAGACCAGGTCAGCCCGCTCATACGGGTCCATGCGCAGGTTGAACAGCTTCGGCACACGCAGTGGCACGAACGGGCTGCTCCACACCGCAAAGCCACCGGGTTCGCGCTGTTCGGCGAAGACCACTTTCCAGTTGTCGAAGCGCATGGAAACCAGCACGCCGTCGTCGTTGAAGTAGTAGAACTCGCGGCGCTCGCCTTTAGGCTGTTGACCGGTCAGGTACGGCAACTGGTTGTAGCCGTCCAGGTGCACTTTGAAGTTGTTGCCACCCGAGGTCGGTGCCCAACCCTTGAGCAGCTTTTCCTTCACGTCGGTTTCGCCCGCGGCTGCCAACAGGGTCGGGAACCAGTCCATGCCCGAGAACATTTCGTTGGAGACTTCACCGGCCTTGATCTTGCCCGGCCAACGAATGATCGCCGGCACGCGGTAGGCGCCTTCCCAGTTAGAGTTCTTCTCGTTACGGAACGGCGTGGTCGCTGCGTCCGGCCAGGAGAACTGGTTCGGTCCGTTGTCGGTGGTGTAGACGACAATGGTGTTGTCGGTGATTTTCAGGTCATCGAGGGTCTTCAGCAGTTTGCCGACATCGCCGTCGTGTTCCAGCATGCCATCGGCGTAATCGTTGCCGGGCATGCCGCTCTGGCCCTTCATCGAATCGCGCACGTGGGTGAACAAATGCATGCGTGTGGTGTTCATCCAGACGAAGAACGGTTTATCGGCCTTCGCTTGTTTCTCGATGAAGGATTGAGCGGCAGCCGTGGTTTCGTCGTCGATGGTTTCCATGCGCTTGGCGGTCAGCGCACCGGTGTCTTCGATCTTGCCGTCGGCGTAGCTGTGGATCACGCCGCGCGGCGTCCTGGCCTTGACGAAGTCAGGGTCATCCTTGGGCCAGTAAGGGCGCTCGGGCTCCTCTTCGGCGTTGAGGTGATAGAGGTTGCCGAAGAACTCGTCGAAACCGTGGTTGGTCGGCAGGAACTCGTCCTTGTCACCCAGGTGGTTCTTGCCGAACTGGCCGGTTGCATAACCCTGGGACTTGAGCGCCTGGGCAATGGTGATGTCGCGTTTTTGCAGGCCGATCGGCGCGCCCGGCACGCCCACCTTGGTCAGGCCGGTGCGCAGCGGTGACTGGCCGGTGATGAACGACGAGCGCCCGGCGGTGCAGCTGTTCTCCGCGTAGTAGTCGGTGAACAGCATGCCTTCGTGGGCGATGCGGTCGATGTTCGGCGTCTTGTAGCCGACCACGCCCATGGAATAGGCGCTGATGTTGGTCTGGCCGATGTCATCGCCGAAAATTACCAGAATGTTGGGTTTGTCAGCGGCATTCGCCGCCATTGCCATGACCGTTGTCGCCGCCAGGGCGAGTTTCGGCAGCCACTTTTTTATGCGAGTCATCTGACTGGCTCCTTGTTGACGGGCGTCGCGCAGGGCGACAGGTTCCGATATTCAAGGGGTGCCAGAAACAACACGCCACCCGTATCAGGTGGCGTGGCCGTCGATATGCAGCACCGCGCCGGTGACGCTGGCACCGGCACCGCTGGCCAGCAGTAACAAGGGGCCGTTGAGTTCTTGCAGGACGGCTTCCTTGCCTCGACCGGCCGCGATGACGTTGACGCGAATGCGGTGCGGCGTCAGCGATTGGGCCATGGCGCGGCTCATACGGATCAGGCTGCTATTGGCGCGCAGGCACGGGTTCGGCTCGCTGATGGGGCGCGGCGGCGGGTCGATGTTGACGATGCTGCCACCGCGTTCGGCCCGTATCATGTGCAGGCTGGTGCAGTGGACGATGTGATTGTTCAGGGCAACATGCTCGCGCTCGGCGCTGTTGTTGATCAGCACATCGACGCTGCCGAATCGTTGCTGCACGGTGTCCAGTGCGGCTTCTATGCTCGGTCTGCGGGCGCTGTCGAGGCTGACGACCATGACTTCGCCACCTTCCCAATGCAGGTCGGCCGCCAGTTGCTCCAACTGCGAAGGGTGCTGGCCGCCGAGGGCCACACGGGCGCCGGCGAGGCTGATCAGGCGGGCGAAATGCGCGCCCAGGCGGGTGCTGGCATCGGCCACCAGAACGGTCTTGCCGGCCATGGAAAACGGCTGCATGGGATCGCTCATGGGCGTGCCTCCGCGGTCATCGGGCGGCGGGTGATCAGGGCTCGTGGGACAGGTATCCCGGGCGACGGAACAGGCGCGGCGCCGAGCATTTTCAACACCAGTTCCGAGTAATGGCGGATGACGGCATCGATGCTCCAGCGACCATCGGCCTGGTACCAGACGCAGGCATGGGTGAGCATGTTGAACAGGGTGCGGGCCATCAGTTTGGGTTCGGCGCAGCTCAGCGAACCTTCCTTGACCCCTTGCTCGAGCAGTTCCTGCAGGGCGCTCAGGTACTGGCGCCGGACTTGGCGGACCTGCTCCAGATCCTCTTCGGCGAGGCTTCTGAACTCCAGGTTGCCGAGCATGGCCTCGTCCTGGTGTTCCAGGTGATAACGCACGTGGCAGGCGATGAAGGCGAGCAGTTTGATATCGGCGGTCGCGGACTTTTTGGGGCGACGCCGTGCCCACTCCCGAGACACACCTTGGAAATACTCGAGAATCAGCTCCAGCAGCAGTTCGTTTTTGCCTTTGTAGTAGAGGTACAGCGTCGAGGCGTTGATGCCAGCTTCAGTGGCGAGCTGGCGCAGGCTCATCGAGCCGAAGCCGTTGCGCGAGATCAGTTTGATGGCGGCCAGGCGGATGTTGCTTTCAGTCATGTTCATGGGAGTGATCCTGCGGTCATCAAAACTCAAACGAAGTTGTGGCGGAGGAGCTTTTGTGGCGAGGGGGCTTGTCGGAATGCCGCACCACCCCGTTCGGCTGCGAAGCAGTCGTGTCTCTGCCCATTCGCAACAACTGACAGATTGTCGGGGGCCGCTGCGCAGCCCAACGGGGGCAAGCCCCCTCGCCACAGTGGTGGTTGTTTATCTATATTGCTTATTGCAGATTGCCAGCGACCGCGATGGTCTGCGCCGTGATGTAGTTCGACTCCGGCGAGCAGAACAGGTACACCGCATCGGCCGCTTCCTGCACGGTGCCCGGACGACCCAGCGGGTTGCGTTGGGCGAACGACTTGGCGGCTTCCGGGCTGATGCCGACACGGATGTCACGACCTTCGATGTTCACCGTGGCGCCGGCATGGGCGTCGGCCTTGGTCATGCGGGTTTCGATGAAACCGAAGGCCACAGCATTGACGTTGACCTTGAAACGACCCCATTCGCGCGCCAGCGCACGGGTCATGCCGATGACGCCGGCCTTGGCCGAGGAGTAGTTCATCTGCCCGGCGTTGCCGTTGAGGGCCGACACCGAAGAAATGTTCACCACTTTGCGGAACACCTCGCGCTCTGCCGCCACATCGGCCTGGGCCTGGGCCTTGATGATCGGGTAGGCGGCCCGCAGGATGCGGAAGGGCGCGGTCATGTGGCAGTCGAGAATGGCGTACCACTGCTCGTCGCTCATCTTCTGGATCACATCGTCCCAGGTGTAGCCGGCATTGTTGACGATGATGTCGATGGCGCCGAAGTTGTCCATCGCGGTCTTGACGTAGCGGTCGCCGAAGTCCGGGGCGCTGACGTTGCCGTGGCAGACGGCGGCTTCGCCACCCAGCTTGCGGATCATTTCAGCGGTCTCGTGGGCCGGGTCGGCGTCAAGGTCGTTGATCACGATGCGCGCGCCTTCGCTCGCCAGTTTCAGGGCGATCTGTTGACCGATGCCACGACCGGAACCGGTGACCAGTGCGACTTTGCCTTCGAGTTTTGCCATGGGGTGTTGCTCCTCAGTGATCAGTTTTGTTTACAGAGCGATCACGGCGTCGCCAACGATCTTGGTCTCGCCGTATTGATTGGTGGTGCGCACTTCGACCTTGATCCGTTGCTCGCCCTCGACCTCGAAGCGCTCGACGACAGTGCCGGTGCAGGTGATCTGGTGACCCAGGTGGGTGATGCCGAGAAAGCGCACGCCGAACTCGCGCAACTGGCGCTGATCAACCCATTGGGTCAGCAGGCGACCGAGGTAGGCCATCGACAACATGCCGTGGGCGAACACGTCGGGCATGCCGGCCCGGCGGGCGTAATCGGTGTCGATGTGGATGGCGTTGTGGTCACCCGACGCACCGGCGAACAGGGCCAGGGTGGTGCGGTTGATCGGCGGCAAGGCCAGGGGTGGCAGGGTGTCGCCGACGTTGATTTTTTCCAGGCTAATCGCGTTCATCAGTGTTCTCCGCTTCAGCTGTTGCGCTGCACAAGCACGCTGCGCAGGTCCGCAACGTGCTCACCGTGCTGATTGGTGACCCGGGTTTCGCGCACCACGAATTCCAGGGCGCCGCCTTTCTTGTCGTAGATGTCGGCGATGCGCACATCGAAGCGCAAGGTGTCGCCGGCATGGGCCATGCGGTGATAACGGAAGGATTCTTCGCCGTGCAAAATGCGCGCGGTGACGATGCCCAGTTCGTCACGCCAGGCGTTCGAAGGAATCTGGAACTCCAGCGAGAACAGAAAGGTCGGCGGCAGCGGCAGGTTGGGATACCCGGCATCGCGTGCGGCCTGTTCGTCAAAGTAAACCGGGTTGGTTTCACCGGTGGCCTTGGCGAAGAAGCGCAATTGCCCGGCTTCGGCGGTCACGAGGAAAGCGGGCAGTTGTCTGCCGATGTGTTTCTTGTCGATCATCGAAATGGCTCCTAAGCTCTGCGGGCGCGTCAGTTTTTCTGGTAAACGGTGACCACGCAGGCGCCGCCCAGGCCGAGGTTGTGCTGCACCGCAATGCGCGCGTCCTGCACCTGGCGTTGTTCGGCGGTGCCGCGCAATTGGTGGGTCAGTTCAAAGCACTGGGCCAGTCCGGTGGCGCCCAGCGGGTGGCCTTTGGAGAGCAGGCCGCCGGACGGATTGGTCACCCATTTGCCGCCATAGGTGTTGTCGCCATCGTTGACCAGTCGCTCGCCGCCGCCCTCGGCGCACAGGCCCAGGCCTTCATAGGTCAACAGTTCGTTCTGCGCGAAGCAGTCGTGCAGTTCGATGACGTCGATGTCCTGGGGGCCGATGCCGGCCTGGTTGTAGGCGATATCCGCCGCCATGCGCGTCATGTCGAATCCGACCACGCGGATCATGTCCCTGGCGTCGTAGGTGCTCGGCAGGTCAGTGGTCAGCGCCTGGCCTGCCATCAATACGTCGGTGCGCAGGCCGTGCTTTTTCGCGAACGCTTCGGACACCACGATGGCCGCGGCAGCACCACAGGTCGGCGGGCAGGCCATCAATCGCGTCATCACGCCTTCCCACAGCATCGGGGCGGCCATGACTTCTTCGCTGCTCACCACGTTGCGGAACACCGCCAGCGGGTTATTGGCGGCGTGACGGCTGGCCTTGGCGCGGATCTTGGCGAAGGTTTCCAGTCGGGTGCCGTACTTGTGCATGTGCGCGTAGCCGGCGCCGCCGAACTGGCGGATGGCATTGGGCAGGTCAGGCATGCCGATCAGTTCGTTGGCCAGCACCAGGGCACGTTCGGTGGCCGGTGCGCGATCGGTCCAGGCGGATTTCAAGGCACCCGGGTTCATGTGTTCGAAACCAAACGCCAGGGCACAGTCCACCGCGCCGCTTTGTACCGCCTGGCGAGCGAGGAACAGGGCGCTGGAGCCGGTGGCGCAGTTGTTGTTGACGTTGATCAGCGGGATGCCGGTCATGCCCACGCGGTACAAGGCTTTCTGGCCGCAGGTGGAGTCGCCGTAGACATAACCGGCGTAGGCCTGCTGGATGTCATTGAAATCCACACCCGAATCGGCCAGGGCCTGGCGGATCGCCTGTTCACCCATGACGTCGTAGGGCTCGTTGGTTCCCGGTTTCTTGAACTGGATCATGCCGACGCCAGCAACGAACACTTTATTGCTCATCGTTGTTTTCCTTGTTGTTTGAGAGGTTCAGAGCTTGCGCGCGATCATTTCGCGCATGACTTCACTGGTGCCGCCGTAGATGCGATTGACCCGTGAGTCGACGAAAGCGCGGGCGATCGGGTACTCCATCATGTAGCCGTAGCCACCGTGCAGCTGGACCATGTCGTCGATGCATTTCCACAGGGTCTCGGTGGTGAAGAGCTTGGCGATGGCCGCTTCTTCCAGGGTCAGGCGCCGGCGCATGTGCTCGCCCAGGTAGTAGTCGACCATCACCCGCATGGCGGTGGCCTGGGCCTTGATATCGGCGAGCTTGAATTTGCTGTTCTGGAAGTCCCAGACGGTCTGGTTGAAGGCCTTGCGGTCCTTCACGTACTCGAGGGTCTGCTCCAGCAGGCGCTCCAGCTTGGCGGCGGCGGACACGGCAATGGAGAAGCGCTCCTGGGGCAGTTCGCCCATCAGATAGGTAAAGCCCAGGCCTTCCTCGCCGAGGCGGTTGCCGACGGGCACGCGGACGTTGTCGAAGAACAGTTCGGAAGTATCGGCGGCGGCCTGGCCGACTTTCTCCAGTTTGCGCCCGCGCTTGAAACCGGCACGGCTGGCTTCCACGGCGATCAGGCTGATGCCCTTGGCGCCGGTGGCCGGGTCGGTCTTGCACACGACGATGACCAGGTCGGCGGTCAGGCCGTTGCTGATGAAGGTCTTGCTGCCGTTGATCACGTATTCGTCGCCATCGCGCACGGCGGTGGTGCGCACGGCCTTGAGGTCGCTGCCGGTACCGGGCTCGGTCATGGCGATGGCCAGGATGATCTCGCCAGAGCAGATGCCGGGCAGCCACTTGTGTTTCTGTTCTTCGTTGCCGCAGCGATTGATGTACGGGGCGATGACGTCCGAATGCATGCCGAAGTAGGCGCCACTCACGCCGGCCCGGGCGAACTCCTCGTTGAACACCGCGCAGTGACCGAAATCACCGCCGCCACCACCGTATTCGGTGGGCAGGGTGATGCCGAGCAAACCTTCGCGGCCGGCCTTGAGCCAGGTTTCGCGGTCGACCTGGCCGGCCTTGTCCCAGGCGGCCTGGCGCGGCAGGCATTCACGCTCGAAAAAACGGCGCACGGTGGTGCGGAACATCTCATGGTCGTCGCGGAAAACGGTTCGGGCGATATGCACGCAAGACTCCTCAAACATGGCAGGCCGGCCTTGGGCCGAGCGCTTACGCAAGGCGCGGACTGCGCCTGTGATCTGAGGGTTACGATAGGTTGGGGGGCTGATACGAACGCCACCCGAGGCGGGTGGCGGGGAGAGAATTTGACGGCGGGAGAGGAACACCAAGGACCCTGTGGGTGCGGGCTTGCCCGCGAAAGCGGTGTGTCATTCGACATCCATGTTGGATGTAGTGGCCTCTTCGTCGGATCGCCGCCCGGAGCAAGCCCGCTCCCACAGGGTTTATCGATTGTCTGGGGACTGCGATTCAAGATCCCGCACCCGCGCCACCGCTTCATCGCGGCTGCTGACGCCGAGCTTGCTGTAGATATGGCTCAGGTGCCATTTCACGGTTTCCGGCGAGAGCCCCAAGGCGCGGGCGATTTTCTTGTTGGGCAGGGCCTGGGCCAAGAGGCGCACGACTTCGATTTCCCGCTCGCTCAACGGTTCGATCCCGGCCGTCAACGGTTTGCTGGTGGCCGTTGTCGCAGGTTTGACCTTCGAGATCGCCGGGGTCGTGGCCTCGGCCGCCTGCAAGCGCTCGACATAAAACGCCAGCACCGGGTCCAGGACTTCGCGGGCGGCGATATCGCAGATCAGTTTCAAGCCATCCGGATGGGCGTCGAGGAGGCTGCGCACCAGGCCAAAGCGTTGACCTCGGCGCAAGGCTTCGATGATTTTGATCCGTGCCCGTTCATGGTTGCCGCGTTCGGACTCGATCACGGCGCTGAGCACCAGCAGGCGCGTTGCCCCGAGTTGGCGACGATGCCGGTCGCAGGTTTCGATCAATCGCTCTATGCGATCGCAAGCCCCGTCCAGATCACCCTGGATCAGTTGCCAGCGAGCGCGGGCATTCTCGGCCAGGATGTGGATTTCCTTCAGGGCCGTGTGCCCGGCATCCGGGTGACGCGCGTCGATGGCTTCCAGGCGCGCCAGTTTGGCCTGGGCTTGTGCCGTCTCCCCGAGAATCAGCAACCAGCGCACTTGCCAGGTCAGGCAGTAGGCTTGCAGGCGCTCCAGACCGAGTTTGATCGCGTACTCATCCAGCCGCTCGACAAACGCCAGGGCTTCTTGATGGTTACCTGCCAGCCATTGCACGTTCCATAACACTTGCAGCACACGCAGGACGGAATCGGGAATCGAAATCCGTTCGAGAATGTCGATCCAGCCCGAGAGCATTTTGAACGCGGCGTCGACATCGTTGGTTTCGTACAGCACCTCACCGAGCAGCGCGGCGGAGAGATAAGTCGCGTCGGCACCGGCCTTGCCACATTGGCCGGCCTCATGCAGCACGTCGCGGTAAACTCTTTCCGCCTGAGTCATCTGGCCTTCAAGGGCCAGGCTCAAGCCAATCATGCAACGACCCTGAAGGCTGCCGGCCGTGGTCCCCAGCAGCGGTTCGCCATTGATCAGCAGGTTCGGCCGGTCGAGTTGTACCTGCCGGGCCTTTTCGTATTCGCCGCGGTGCATGTACAGCCAGGACAGGATGTTGGCGCAGGAGCCGATGGCCACGCTGTTGCTGCCCGGCGGCGGGTTGAGCAGTTGCGGCAGGACCGTCATGGCCGCGTCGGTGTCATCCCGTTGCAGGGCCAGGGAGGCGCGCAGCAGCGAGATCATGAAGTGGTCATGGACTTCGCTCTCGGGAACGTCGCGAAACAGCTGTTCGAGGCTGGCGGTGCAGGCCACGAAATCCCTGGCATACAGCTGCATTCGCGCCTTGAGGATGCGCAGCTTGACCCGGGCCTGTACCTGTTCGACCGGCAACAGCCGTACCAGCTCGATCAACATGCGCAGGTCGCCATGGGCGTAGAGCGCCTCGGCGTGTTGCTCCACCAGGTCGGCGGCGGCAGCCGGGTCGCCGCCCATGACCGCATGGTGCACCGCTTCATCCAGGTGATGGTGGTCACGGAACCAGTGCCACGCCCGCACGTGCACCGCGTGTTGCTCGGCCTTGCTGCGGGAGTCGAAATACTTGAGCAGGGTTTCGCGCAACAGCGGGTGCAGGCGATACCAGGTTTCACGTTCGGCGCTGTCCACCGGGATCAGGAACAGGTTGTCCCGCTCCATGCGCGTCAGTAGTGCATTCGCTTCGGCAACCGCCTGGGGGTGGCCGCTGAGAGCGGCGCACAACGAGGCGCAGAATCGGTTGCACACGGCCATGAGCAGCAGCAGGTCGAGGTCGGTCGGCGACAGGTGAGACAGCACTTCGACTTCGAAAAATTTGGCGAAGGCTTGATCGTCCCGCAGCTGCGGGTGCACTGACGTGGCGTCCGGGGTGGCAGGCGGGCGGTTCTTTTTGCGGCTGACAGCGAGCAGTTGCAGGCCGGCGACCCAACCATCTGTCAGCTCATGCATCATCCTGGCGTCACGGGCATTGACCTCGCCCAACTGCGCCTTGAGGAACTGTTCGGACTCGATCGCCGTGAAGCGCAAGTCCCGCAGGTTCAGCTCGAGTACCAGTTCCTGGCTGCGCAACCGCGCCAGGGACAACGGCACGGCACTGCGCGATACCAGCGCCAAATGCAGGTTGGCCGGGGCGTAGTCGATCAGCCATTGCAGGGCCTGGTGAATGCCCACGTCGGTCAGGTGGTGCAGGTCGTCGAGTACCAGCACCAGTTCACGGCCACGGCTGGCAATGCTGCGCACCAGGGTGATGACGGTGCGCTCAACGGCCTCGCTGTCGATGCCGCGACCTTCCAGTTGAGTCGCGTCCCGCACCAGCGCCGGGTCGATTTGGCCGAGGCTTGCCAGCAGGTAGTCAAGAACACGCGTCAGTTCGTTGTCGTCCGCCGACAGCGTCAGCCACGCCACGTCGAACCCCAACGGCAACAGCGCCTGGCGCCAGGCGATCAGGGTCGAGGTCTTGCCGCAGCCGGCCGGCCCCTTGAGCACGATGCAGCGCAGGCGTCGGGCCTTGAGCATTTGATCCTGCAGGCGTTCGCGGGAAATCAGGCGCCCGGTGCTGCGCGGCGGAATCAGTTTGGTGCTGACGATCGGGGACTGAACCGGATTGAAGACCTGGCTGGCATGGGGGTCCGATACATTGGACTTGCGGTGTTTATCCATGGGGCTGTCCGATTCTTTCTTGTTTTGTGAGTGCGTCGAATCTCATCGAGTGTAACCCAGAGCATGGGGGGCATGACCCTGTCTTTGGCGGCCACCACCCGATGCGGGTGGTGGTCGTCGATCAACGGATTGATCTACTGGAAGGCACAACAATAGGAGTGCTGTGGCGCTCCGTCAGAACAGTGGAGCGTTGGCAATGGGCGTATTGAGTGGCATTCGGGTGGTGGAGTTTGAGGCAATCGGGCCGGCGCCGTTTGGCACCATGCTGTTGGCCGACATGGGGGCCGACGTGGTGCGCATCGACCGCCCGCAGAAGGCCAGTGACCTGGGGCCGAAGCTGGAAGGCAAACGTGCCGATATTACCGGGCGCAATCGGCGTTCGGTCACCCTCGATTTGAAACGCCCAGACAGTGTCGCCGCTGCGCTGGAACTGATCGAACGTGCCGATGTGGTGATTGAAGGGTTTCGCCCCGGCACGATGGAGCGCCTGGGTCTTGGCCCTGACATCGCGTTCAAGCGCAATCCACGCCTGGTCTACGCGCGGATGACTGGTTGGGGGCAGACCGGCCCGATGGCCGACCGCGCCGGGCATGACCTGAACTACATCGCCTTGTCAGGTGTGTTGTCGAGCATCGGCCTGGCCGGTGGGCGACCGGTGCCGCCGCTGAACCTGGTGGGCGACTACGGCGGTGGCGGCATGCTGCTGGCGATGGGCGTGCTGGCGGCACTGGTCAACGTGCAGCGCGGCGGCGCCGGCCAGGTGGTCGACGCGGCCATGACCGAAGGTGCGGCGCAACTGGGCTCGGTGATCTGGGGCCTGCTGGCCGGCGGGCACTGGAAAGAACAGCGCGGCAGCAACCTGCTCGATGGCGGCGCGCCCTGGTATGACACCTACGAAACCCGCGACGGCCAGTACATGGCAATCGGGCCGATCGAGTCGCGCTTCTATGCGCAGATGCTGGAAATTCTCGGACTCTCCAACGCCGACCTGCCCAATCAGCACGACCGGGCTGGCTGGCCGCGGCTGCGTGAGGCCTTCACCGCTGCGTTCCTGGGCCGCACCCGCGAGCAGTGGGTGGCCGCGTTCGAAGGCAGCGACGCTTGCGTTGCACCGGTGCTGGGGCTTGTCGAAGCCGCCCGGCATCCCCACGGCGTTGCCCGTGGCAGCTTCATCGAGGTTGACGGGGTTGTGCAACCGGTCCCGGCTCCGCGTTTCCTGGGCACGCCATCGGCGCAACCGCAACCCGCCCCCGAGCGTGGCGAACACGGCGGCGACGCACTGCGCGACTGGGGGTTCGACACAGCGGCCATCGAGCGCTTGCGTGCGCTGGGTCTGGGATGGCGCGCCTGAACGCGTGCGCCCCGAAAAAACATAAAGATCCGTGCAGCGCAGGAGTCATCCATGGCCATTCAGTTCAAGATCATCGATCACGTGGCACTTGTCACGCTCGATGCGCAACAGTCGAATAACGCGCTGACCCTCAGCGATTTGATGCACCTGCGCAAGACCCTGGGCGCCTGCCAGGATGACGAACAGGTGCGGGTCATCGTCCTGACCGGTGCCGGCGAGCGTGCATTTTGCAGCGGCGCGAGCCACCAGGAGTCGCTGCTGGCCGCATCGGGTTTCGTCGCCGGCACCCTCAAGAGTCGCGAGACCGAAGCCGAGGAGGGGGGCTACAGCCGACTGTTCGACCTCAGCGACCTGGACATCTGGAAACCGGTGGTTGCCGCCATCAATGGTGCCTGCCTGGGAGGCGGTCTTGAGCTGGCGCTGCAATGCGATCTGCGCATCGCTTCGTCCAGCGCTACGTTCGGCTTGCCTGAAGTGTGCGACGCGACCATTCCGGCGGCCGGCGGCGTGCAATACCTGCTGCGTGCGATTCCGGCGGCACACGCGATGAAAATGGCCCTGACCGGGGAGTCGATCGGCGCACAGGAGGCTTTGGACATCGGTTTGATCATAGAGCTGCTGCCCCAGGACCGTCTGCTGCCAGCGGCGCTGGATCTGGCCGGGCGCATTGCCGCCAATGGCCCGCTGGCGGTGCAGTCGATCAAGCGCCTGGCCTTGCAGACCGCCCACCTCGCACCCCGGGATTTCGTCACCCAGGCCCATCTGCACTGGGGTTTGCTGCGTGACAGCGAAGATCACGCCGAGGGGCGCATGGCCCAGGTCGAACAGCGTTCACCGAAGTACACCGGCACCTGACGCAACAGGCAAGCGCCGCATTCGTCCTGCCCTGACAACAATAATTTACAGGAGACCCCCATGTATTTGACCCAAGGCCTGCACCGCGTGTTGCAGCAACGTCCCCATGCCGTGGCGACGGTCTTTCGCGACCGCCGCCGCACCTATGCCGAACTGGCCGAGCGGGTGGCTCGTCTGGCCGGGGCCTTGCAGCAACTGGGGATGCAGACCGGCGACCGCGTCGGCCTGCTGGGCCTGAACTCCGACCGATTCCTTGAGTATTTCCTGGCGACCTGGTGGGGCGGCGGCGTGGTCAACCCGGTCAATATACGCTGGAGCGTGCCGGAAATCGTCTACTCGCTGGACGACTGTGACACGCGCATCCTGCTGATCGACGACACCTTCCTGCCCATGGCCGAAAACATCGCCGACAGCGCCAAGGTACGGCCTTTGCTGGTTCACATCGGCGACGGGCCATTGCCGCAAGGCATGCTGTCCTATGAGCAACTGATTCGTGAAGCTACGCCGGTGGACGACGCCTTTCGCGGCGGTGATGACCTGGCGAGCATCATGTACACCGGCGGCACGACCGGCCGGCCGAAGGGCGTGATGCAGTCGCACATGAACCTGTGGACCGCTGCCGTGGCCCGCGCGGCCGATGTGCCAGTGCCGGCGGATGCCCTGACCCTGCACATCGCGCCGATGTTCCACCTGGCGGCGCTGTCGCGGGTCATCCTGATCTCGCTGCTCGGTCTGCCGAGCATTTTCGTCCCGGCCTTCGATGCCCTGGACGTGATGCGTACCATCGAGCGCGAGCGCATCACCGATATCCTGATCGTGCCGACCATGCTTCAGGTATTGATCATGCACCCGGATTTCGCCAGACATGACCTGAGCTGCCTGCGCAGTCTCACCTACGGTGCCTCGCCGATTGCCGTGCCCTTGCTGGAGCTGGCGCTCAAGGCGTTGCCGAATGTCGAGTTCACCCAGGGCTACGGCATGACCGAAGCGGCGCCACCGATTTGCGCCAACGGACCGGAAAACCATAGCGTCGAGGGCATCGCCAATGGCCGATTGCGTTCTGCCGGGCGCCCCGGGCTGGGCGTGACCGTGCGCATCGTCGACGAACATGACAACGAGGTGCCGCGCGGCACGGTCGGCGAAGTGCTGGTCCGTGGCCCGAACATCATGCTCGGCTACTGGAACAAACCCGAAGAAACCGCCCAGGCCCTGCGTGGCGGCTGGATGCACACCGGCGACGGCGCCTACATGGACGACGACGGCTATGTCTACATCGTCGACCGCTTCAAGGACATGATCGTCAGCGGTGGCGAAAATGTTTATTCGGGTGAAGTCGAAAGCGCGATTTCCAGTCACCCGGCCGTCGCTGCCTGCGCAGTGATCGGCATTCCGTGCGCGCAGTGGGGCGAAGCGGTGCATGCGGTGATCGTGCTCAAGCCCGATCACGAAGCCGCGGGCGCCGCGATCATCGAGCATTGCCGGCGGCAGATCGCGGGCTACAAGACGCCGAAGTCGGTCGAGTTCCGCACTGCGTTGCCGCTGTCTGGCGCTGGCAAGGTGCTCAAGCGCGATCTGCGCGAACCGTTTTGGGCCGGCAAGGACCGGGGTGTCAGCTGATGCCACAGGTGAACGGTGGCGCATTGATTCCCGAGGGCTTCTGCGCGCTGGAACAACGCTCGGGTTTTTTGCGCTGTTGCGGCGACTTTTATGTGCATGAAACGCTGCCCATCCTGGCGGTGCGTCTCGAACCGCAGCATCTCAATTACGTGCGCATCGCCCACGGCGGCTTTCTCGCCACGGTGGCGGACAGCGCGTTCGGCGTCATTTTGCGGCGCCATTCGGTGTCGCAGTCGGTGGCAGTGACGGTCAATCTGAACGTCGATTACCTCGGTCCGGTGCGCGAAGGAGACTGGCTGGAGGCGCATGTGCAAGTGCTCAAGAGCGGCGGCACCTTCATCAACGCCAACTGCCTGTTGAAGGTCGGCGAGCGCCTGGTGTTACGTGCCAACGGCGTCTTCACCCCGTGGAAGGGCCAGATGCCATGTACATGACCCAATGCCTGCAGCGCACATTGCAACAAAATCCGGATCAGCTCGCGACGGTTTTCGGTGATCGCCGTCGGACCTATCGACAGTTTGGTGATCGTGTCGCTCGCCTGGCCGGTACCTTGCAGAATCTGGGCATGGCGGCCGGCGATCGGGTCGGCATGCTGGCGCTCAACTCCGACCGCTACCTGGAATACATCATGGGCGTGTGGTGGGGCGGTGGGGTGCTCAACCCGGTGAACATCCGCTGGAGCGTGCCGGAGATCGTCTATTCGCTGGACGATTGCAGTACCGGCATCCTTATCGTCGATGAACACTTTGCACCACTGGCCGAGCAGATCCGCAGGAGTGCCCGCCATGCGCCACGGTTTATCTATGCAGGCGAGGGCGAAGTGCCGGTGGGCATGCTGGGTTTCGAGCAATTGATTGGCCAGATCGCGCCGGTCGAGGATGCCGGGCGTGGCGGTGAAGACCTCGCCTGCATCATGTACACCGGCGGCACCACCGGGTTTCCCAAGGGCGTGATGCAGTCGCACTTGAACCTGTGGTCGGCGTGCATGCCGCGCATGGTCGACATGCCGCCGATCCGTGACGGTCGACTGTTGCACGTGGCGCCGCTGTTCCACGTCGCCGGCATGGCTCGGGCACTGATTCAGTTCATGGCCGGTGAAAGCCATGTGCTGCTGTCGAATTTCGACGCGGCCCAAGTGCTGCAGGTGATCGAGCGGGAACGGATCACCGAGACGCTGCTGGTGCCGACCATGATCCTCGCGCTGCTGGCCCATCCGGACTTCGATCGCCATGACCTCAGTAGCCTGAAACGCCTGACCTACGGTGCGTCACCCAGCGCTGGCGAAATGGTGGAGCAGGTATTGGCCCGGCTTCCGGATCTCGAGCTTTCTCATTCCTACGGGCTGACCGAAGCCTGCCCGGTGGTGTCGAGCAATCTGCCGTGCAATCACACGCCGCAGGCACGCAAGAGTGGTCTGTCGCGTTCGGTCGGGCGCGGCGGGTTGGGGGTCAACGTGAAGATCGTCGACCCGCAAGGTCAGGAAGTTGCGCGTGGCATGGTGGGCGAGATCATCGTGCGCGGGCCGAACATCATGCAGGGTTACTGGAATAAGCCCGAGGAAACCGCCAAGGCATTGCGCGATGGCTGGCTGTTCACCGGCGACGGAGCGTACATGGACGAGCAGGGATACCTGTTCATCGTCGACCGCTTGAAGGACATGATCGTCAGCGGTGGCGAGAATGTTTACTCGGCGGAAGTCGAAAACGTATTGGCGCGGCACCCGGCCGTGGCGCTGTGCGCGGTGCTCGGCGTTCCCCATGAACAGTGGGGCGAGGCGGTGCACGCGGTGGTGGTGCGCAAGCCCGGTGCCCAGGTCGATGCCGAGCAATTACGCAGGTACTGCCGCGAGTTCATCGCACCCTACAAATGCCCGAAAACCGTCGAATTCCGCGACGAACTGCCGCTGTCGGCCGCCGGCAAAGTCCTCAAGCGCGAACTGCGCAAGTAGCCAAACCACCCCCCTGTGGGAGCGAGACTGCTCGCGAAGGCATTATGACATCCAGCAATGATGTTGACTGATCCACTGCTTTCGCGAGCGCTCCCACAAGGGTCTGTGTGCCTCCCCTGAACTCCATTGTTCACCCCATCGCAATCGCTACCCGATCCGGGTGGCTTCACGACCCACCCCCCGCCAATACAGTGGTTCCACGAACCAGGCGCAAGCCTTGCCTGGCAACCCACTGGAGATCCCGATGCATATCAACCGTACCGTCTACCGTGAAGACCACGAAATGCTGCGCGACACCGCGCGGCGTTTCTTCGAGCGTGAGTGTCTGCCCAAACAGGCGCAGTGGGACGAGGCCGGGCAGGTCGACCGGGAAACCTGGCTCAAGGCTGGCCGCCATAACCTGTTGTGCCTCACCGTGCCCACCGAATATGGCGGTGGCGGTGGTGATTTCGGGCACTCGGCGGTGTTGATCGAAGAGCTGTACCGCGCCGGGGTTTCGGGCTGGAGCCTGGGCGTGCATTCGGACATCGTCGCGCCCTACATCGTGCGTCTGGGCACCGAAGAGCAGAAGCAGAAATGGCTGCCGAAAATCTGCACCGGCGAAACCGTACTGGCCGTCGCGATGACCGAGCCGGGCACCGGTTCCGACCTCAAGGCGATCCGCACCACCGCCGTGCGTGACGGCGACGAGTGGGTGATCAACGGCAGCAAGACCTTCATCAGCAACGGCCTGACCTGCGACATGGTGGTGGTCGTGTGCAAGACCGACCCGAGTGCCGGGGCCAAGGGCTGCAGCCTGATCATGGTCGAGTGCAATCGCGAGGGTTTCCGCCGTGGCCGCAAGCTGGACAAGGTCGGCCAGCACGCTGCCGACACCGCCGAGCTGTTCTTCGACGATGTCCGTGTGCCGGTGGGCAACCTGCTCGGTGAAGAAAACAAGGGCTTCATGCACCTGATGGAGGAGCTGCCGCAAGAGCGTCTGGTGATTGCCCTGTATTGCGCCGCCAAGCTCGAACGCCTGCTGGAGCAGACCGTCGAGTACGTGAAGGACCGCAAGGCGTTCAACCAGACTGTCTGGGACTTCCAGAACACCAAATTCAAGCTCGCGGACATCAAGGCCCAGGCCACGGCCGTGCGCCTGACCATCGACCACTACATCAGTGAGCACATGCGTCGTCGCCTCACGGTGCAGGAGTCGGCCATCGCCAAGCTCTTCGCCACCGAAACACTGTGGAAGTGCATCGACGACATGGTCCAGCTGCATGGCGGCTACGGCTACATGATGGAGTACCCGATCGCCCGCGCCTTCGTCGACATGCGCGTGACGCGTGTCTTCGGTGGCACCAGCGAAGTGCTGCGCGAACTCATCGCGCGCCAGTTGTGATTCCTTTCCCCGCATTTTTTCAGGTGACACCATGAGCGAAAAAGTACTGGTTGCCGGCGTCGGCATGATCCCGTTCCGCAAGCCCAGCGACAGCCCGACCTATGTGCAGATGGGTGCCGAAGCGGTGCGTCGCGCCCTGGCCGATGCGGCGATCGATTACAGCCTGGTCCAGGAGGCTTACGCCGGTTACGTCTACGGCGATTCCACTTGCGGCCAGACCGTGCTTTACGAAGTCGGCATGACCGGGATCCCGGTGGTCAACGTCAACAACAACTGCTCGACCGGCTCCACCGCGTTGTACCTGGCGCGCAAGGCCATCGAATCCGGCTCGGCCGATTGCGTACTGGCGGTGGGTTTCGAGCAGATGCAGGCCGGCGCGTTGAAATCCCATTGGGACGACCGCCCGCCGACCCGCGAACGTTTCCTGCCGATCCTGCGTGGTCTCACCGCCGATATGGATGGCATGGCCCAGGCCATCCGTACCTTCGGTGGTGCCGGGCGCGAATACATACAGAAATACGGCGCCAAAATGGAAACCTTCGCCGCTGTGCGCGCCAAGGCCAGCCGTCATGCCGCCAACAACCCGCTTGCATTGTTTCGCAAGGTGCTCAGCGTCGAAGACGTGATGAACGACCCGGTGATTCTGCC
This sequence comes from Pseudomonas sp. QLc11A, assembly GCF_052112305.1. Classification (NCBI taxonomy): domain Bacteria; kingdom Pseudomonadati; phylum Pseudomonadota; class Gammaproteobacteria; order Pseudomonadales; family Pseudomonadaceae; genus Pseudomonas; species Pseudomonas sp. QLc11A. Next base: position 93,928 of record NZ_JAVAJJ010000015.1, on the reverse strand, counting down.
AGGCGTGATGACCCGACTGATGGCCTGCCCGCCGACCTGTGGCGGCGCGGCGGCGATCCTGGTGTCCGAGCGTTTTGCGAAAAAACATGGCCTGCGCCGCGACGTGGAAATCGTCGCCCAGGCCATGACCACCGATACCCCTGAATCCTTCAACTTCGAAAAACCGTCGATGCTCGATTGGGTCGGCACCCACATGACCCACGCCGCCGTGGGCCAGGTGTACGAGAAGGCTGGCGTCGGTCCACAGGACATCGACGTCTGCGAACTGCACGACTGCTTCGCCCAGAACGAAGTGATCTGCTACGAGTCGCTGGGTTTCTGCCCCGAGGGCGGTGCCGAGAAGTTCGTGATGGATGGCGACAACACCTACGGCGGGCAGATCGTGATCAATCCGTCCGGCGGTCTGCTTTCCAAGGGGCATCCATTGGGCGCGACGGGTTTGGCGCAGTGCTACGAGCTGACCCAGCAATTGCGCGGCAACGCCGAGCAGCGTCAGGTCGATGGTGCGCGCCTGGCCATGGCCCATAACCTCGGGCTGGGCGGCGCATGCGTGGTGACGCTGTACGGCAAAGTCAGTGGAGGTGCCCAGTGAGCAGCTTGCTCGACGCCTTTCGCCTGACCGCGTTGCCGCCACACGCAGAAGCCTTTCGTGCCGAGGTCAAAACTTTTCTGGCCGAGCATCTGCCAAGGGTTTCGGCGGATGTACGAGCGCGCAGCTGGACCGGCTTCGATGCAGGTTTCAGTCGGCAACTGGCGCAGCGCGGCTGGGTCGGCCTGACCTTGCCCGCCGCTTATGGCGGTGCCGGGCTGGATGCGTTCAGTCGCTTCGTGCTGGTGGAGGAGCTGCTGTCTGCCGGTGCTCCGGTGGCGGCACACTGGATCGCCGACCGCCAGAGCGGGCCGTTGATCCTGAAGTTCGGCAGCGATGCACAGAAGGATTTTTTCCTGCCGCGCATCTGTGCCGGCCAGGCGTTTTTCTGCATCGGCATGAGCGAACCGAACTCGGGTTCGGACCTGGCCAGCGTGCGCAGCCGTGCCACCCGTTGCCCGGAAGGTTGGCGCCTGAGCGGGCGCAAGATCTGGACCACCAACGCCCATCACGCCGACTACATGATCGCCCTGGTGCGCACCAGTGGTGCGCCCGAGGACCGTCAAAACGGGCTGTCGCAATTCATCATCGACCTCAAGCAGCCAGGCATCAGCGTGCGTCCCATCGTTGACCTGGCCGGTGACGCGCATTTCTCTGAAGTGGCCTTCGACGACGTCTTGCTCGGCGAAGACGCTTTGGTGGGCGAGGAGGGCAGTGGCTGGAAACAGGTCAACGCCGAACTGGCGTTCGAGCGCAGCGGGCCGGAGCGTTTCTACTCCAGCATCGTGTTGCTCGACCTGTGGGCCGAGACATTGCGGCGCACGGGCGCGACGGCCCAGGAGACTGCGTTGCTCGGTAGTTTTCTCAGCCAGCTCACCTGCCTGCGCAACCTGTCGCTGGCACTGACCGCGTTGCTCGCACGGGGTGAAAGCCCGGTGGTGGAAGCCGCACTGGTCAAGGACATCGGCACCGAATTCGAGCAGGCGATCCCGGCGGCGATTGCCGCAGCGATCAGCGCCGATCCGGATGTACCGGTCGATGAGGCGCTCTACAGCACGGTCGCCTACCTGAACCAGGTAGCGCCGACCTTCTCGTTGCGCGGCGGCACCCGGGAAATCCTGCGCGGCATGATCGCCCGCGGCCTTGGCCTGCGTTGATGCACCTCCAACAGGAAATACTTCATGTTCACTGAAGCCATTGAAAAGATCCTCAGCGACTTGTGCACGCCGGCGCGGGTCCGTGCCGTGGAAAGCGCAGACAGCGCAGCGACGTTGTGGAGCGCCCTGGAAGACAGCGGTTTTCTCGAATTGCTGACGCAGGAAGTCGCCGGTGGAGCGGGCCTTGCGCTCAATGCACTGCTGCCGATTTTTGTCGCCTTCGGTCGCTGCGCGCTACCGGTCCCGGCGGCGCAAAGCATGGCCGCTCGCGCGTTGATGCGTGACTGCCCGAGCGCGCCACCGAGCGGCATGTTGACCCTGGCCGGTACAGGCCATCGCCAGCCCGATGGCCTGTTGTGCGTGCCGCGTGTGGCGTTTGGCTTGATGGCCGATTTCGCCCTGGTCAACCTGGAAGGCGAGTTGTTGCTGCTCGATTGCAGCCTGGCGCGCCGCCAGCCCACGGGCGTTCACGGCAGTCAATGCGCGACCTTGTACTGGTCGCAGGACTCACTCGGTAGCGCCATCGGCAATAACGGCGAGGAAGTACGGGTGTTCAACGCCGCCATCCACGCCGCTGCCATAGCCGGGGCCATGGAGCAGGCACTCGCCATGACGCTGGAGTACTGCAACGACCGCGTGCAGTTCGGCAAGGCCATCGGCAAGTTCCAGGCGGTGCAACACCAGCTCAGTGTGATGGCCGAGCAGGTTGCCGCTTCGCGCATCGCCGCTGAACTGGCGTTTGCCGGCGATTTGCAGGTGCCGCCGTTGATGGCGACGGCCATTGCCAAGGCGCGGACCAGCATGGCGGTGCCTCAAGTCACGGCCATCGCCCATGCATTGTTCGGCGCCATCGGCGTGACCGAAGAGCTGGACCTGCAACTGTTCACCCGGCGCCTGCACGAGTGGCGCATCAGCGAAGGTTCGGAAACTTACTGGAACGGGATTGTCGGCCAGGCGTTGCTGACGCAGCCGAACGTCACGGCCTGCGAATTCGTGCGTCACGTCACCCCGTTTCCCACTGCTTGAGAATCAGCCATGAACCCGTTTTTGAAATACGAACAGGAGGGTCATGTCGTCACCCTGACGATGAATGACCCCGAGCGACGCAATCCGCTGACTGGCAACAGTGCCGTGCAGGAATTTCTCGAAGCCATCGAGCGCATTGAGCGCGACAGCAGCGTGCGTGCAGTGATCATCACCGGCGCCGGCACTGCGTTTTGCTCCGGCGGCAACGTGCGCGACATGGACCGTTATGGGCAAATGTCGGGCATGCAATTGCGTCAGGAATATCGCACCGGCATTCAGCGCCTGCCCCTGGCGCTGTTCAATCTGGAAGTCCCGGTGATCGCCGCGGTCAATGGCGCGGCCATCGGCGCGGGGCTGGATCTGGCCTGCATGTGCGACATCCGCGTGGCGTCCGAGCAGGCGAAGTTTGCCGAGAGCTTCGTCAAGTTGGGGATCATTCCGGGGGACGGCGGCGCCTGGCTGTTGCCACGGATCATCGGTTTGTCCCGCGCCACCGAACTGACCCTGACCGGGCAAATGATCGACGCTCGCCAGGCCGAGCAATGGAACCTGGTGTCCCGCGTTGTTCCCGCCGAACAGTTGCTGGACACGGCACGGGAAATCGCCGCGTCGATTGCCGCCAACCCGCCTCACGCCGTGCGTCTGTCCAAGCGATTGTTGCGCGAAGCCTTGCACACCCGACTCGACACGCTGCTGGAAATGTCCGCGACGTTCCAGGTGCTGTCGCACCAGACCGCTGACCACCGCGAAGCCGTGGCGGCCTTTATCGACAAGCGCGTGCCGAGTTTTACCGGGTGAATGTCACCGAGCGTAACGCCGGGTTGTTACACCGCGCGAATCCTCGCGACCAACACCCCTTCAAATCACCCGTTCGGGTGTGAGGGACGGGCCGGAGCCCCACTAGCATGGGCTCCCCAACACTTAATCCTTAACCGGAGAAACCGCATGACAACAAAAACAATGCGCGGAGTCTTCCAGCCGAATCTGCTGGCCGTCGCTGTAATGGTTGCCACTTGCGCGAGCAATCAGGCTCACGCTGTTGATTTCAACATCGGGGAAATTCAGGGCAATTTCGATTCGTCGCTGTCGATGGGGGCAAGTTGGTCGACGGCTGATCCAGACAAGCAATTCATCTCCAACTTCAATTCACAGGGCGTTACCGGCGGTCAGTCCGCATCCCGGACCACCGACGACAACCGCCTGAATTTCAAGAAGGGTGAAACCTTCTCGAAGATCTTCAAGGGCGTGCATGACCTGGAGCTGAAGTACGGTGACAGCGGTGCTTTCGTGCGCGGTAAGTACTGGTATGACTTCGAGCTGATGGATGAGAGCCGCCCGTTCTATGACATCAACGACTCGGGGCGTGATCGCGCGGCCAAGTCCTCCGGCGCGATGTTCCTCGACAGCTTCGTCTACCACAACTACTCGATTGGCGATCAGGTCGGCAACGTGCGCCTGGGCAAGCAAGTGGTGAGCTGGGGCGAGAGTACCTTCATCGGCAACTCGATCAACAGCATCAACCCGATCGACGTCGCCGCCTTGCGTCGTCCCGGTGCGGAAGTGAAGGAAGGCCTGATTCCGGTCAACCTGCTCTACGTGTCCCAGGGCCTGGCCGACAACATCACCGCCGAAGCGTTTTACCAGCTGCAATGGGACAAGTCGGTGGTGGACAACTGCGGCACGTTCTTTGGCAATGACGGTGTACCGCAAGGCTGTGACGATCGCCTGGTGATCGCCGGTCTCGACCTGCCACCGGGCGTGGCGAAGAACACCGGTGGTTTGGCGGCCATTGCCGCAGGCACCGATGATGCCTTTATCCCGCGCCTGAACGACAACGATGCACGCGACAGCGGCCAGTATGGCCTGGCCCTGCGCTGGTACGTGCCGGAAGCGAACGACACCGAGTTCGGCGCCTATGCGATGAACTATCACAGCCGCAACCCGTACCTGAGCATCAACCAGATGAGCAACCCGGCCGGGGGCGTGGCTTCGGCGCGCAGTGCCCGCTACTTCATCGATTATCCGGAAGACATTCGCCTGTATGGCTTGAGCTTCCAGACCAACGTCGCGGGCGTTTCGCTGGGGGGTGAACTCAGCTACCGGCCGAACATGCCGCTGCAACTGAACACCGCCGACCTGTTGTCCGCCGCGACCTTCGGCGCCACATCGCCCTTGATCACCACCGGTTTCGCCGGGCGCACCCTGGGTGGCGAAGTCAATGGCTACAAGCGCATGCCGGTGACCCAGGCGCAGGTGACCGCCACGCAGTTCTTCGATCAGGTGTTCGGTGCCAGTCGCCTGACCCTGGTGGGCGAGGTGGGTTACAACAAGATCAACGGCCTGGGCAAGGCGGACGGTACGGACCTGCGCTTCGGTCGCAGCCCGGCCTTCGGTTCCGGCGAACTGCCGGGTGCTGCGGGTGCCGCCACTTGCCGTGGCAGCGCAGCGGGCCAGCCCAACGCCAGCAACCCGGCGCAGGAGTGCAACAACAATGGCTTCTACACCAGCAGCAGCTGGGGCTATCGCCTGCGCGGCAAGCTCGATTACCCGAACGCGATCGCCGGTATCAACCTGTCGCCGAACCTTGCCTGGTCTCACGACGTCCAGGGTTACGGCCCGAACTTCGATGAAGGTTCCAAGGCGGTCAGCCTCGGTGTCGATGCCGACTACCAGAACACCTACACCGCCAGCCTCAGTTACACCAACTACTTCGGTGGCGATTTCAATACCAACGTCGACCGCGACTACGCCGCGCTCAGCTTCGGCGTGAATTTCTGATGCAACCCTGCCAGAGGAAACTGAACATGAACGCACGTTTAATTCTGCGCGCCGGCGCACTGAGTCTGTCGTTGCTGGCCACAGGGGTCATGGCCGCTGTCACCCCGCAGGAAGCAGCCCAGCTGGGTACCACCCTGACGCCGTTGGGGGCACAGAAAGAGGGCAATGCCAACGGCAGCATTCCTGCCTGGACCGGTGGCCTCAAGCCCGGTGCGGCGCCGCTCGACAATGGATTTCTTGGCGATCCGTTTGCCAGTGACAAGCCGCAGTTCGTGATCACGGCAGCCAACGTCGAGCAGTACAAGGACAAGCTGACCCCGGGGCAACTGGCGATGTTCAAGCGTTATCCGGACAGCTACAAGATCCCGGTGTACAAGACCCAACGCACGGCGGCGTCGCCACAGGACATCTATGACCTCGCCAAAAAGAGTGCGGTGACCACCGAGCTGACCCCCGACGGCAACGGCCTGGTGAACTTCACCCAGACCCGCTATTACCCGTTCCCGATTCCAAAGAGCGGTGTGGAGGTGTACTGGAACCACACCAACCGCTATCGCGGCGGCAACATGGAACGTATCGCGGCCCAGGCGGCACCGCAAACCAACGGTTCCTATTCCATCGTCGAGTACGAAGACAAACTGGCCTTCCCGCAATTGATGGAAGGCGTCGATGCCGGGCAGGCCGATAACGTTTTGTACTACTACAAACAGGAAATCACCGCACCGTCGCGCATGGCCGGCAGCGTGATCCTGATCCACGAGACCATCGACCAGGTCAAGGAACCGCGCCTGGCATGGGTCTACAACGCCGGTCAGCGCCGCGTGCGCCGTGCACCGCAAGTGGCGTATGACGGCCCGGGCAACGGATCCGACGGCATGCGCACCGCCGACAACACCGACATGATGAACGGCGCGCCGGATCGTTATGACTGGAAACTGGTGGGCAAACAGGAACTGTACATCCCGTACAACAACTACAAGTTGCAGTCGCCGAAGGTCAAGTACGACGACATCATCAAGCCGGGGCACATCAACCAGGACCTGACCCGTTACGAGTTGCACCGCGTGTGGCACGTGCAGGCCACGCTCAAGCCCGGTCAACGCCATGTCTATGCCAAGCGCGATATGTACTTCGACGAGGACACCTGGCAACTGGCCGAGGTCGATCACTATGACGGCCGCGGGCAGCTGTGGCGAGTGGCGGAAGGTTATGCGGTCAATGATTACGAGCGCGGTTCGTCGAACTTCTCCATGCTCGGCATCTACGACCTGATCGCCGGTCGCTACAACGTCCTGGCGATGACCAACCAGTCCAGGCATGCGACGACGTACGGCATGACCGCGAAGATGACCGACTTCACCCCGGCTGCGCTGCGCAACGACGGCATTCGCTGACCCTTTGTCCGCTTGAGACAACGCCCTGTTCGCAGGGCGTTGTGCGTTGTGCTACGCCTACCACCTGATGCGGGTGGCGCGTTATCCGGCGGCGGGCTCAATGATGGTGCTTACTCCCCATCAGCGAGGTCCGCCATGTTTGTGCCACGGCCGCATCTGATCGATGCACTTGAGGGCAAGCAGTGCCGCTTGCAACTGCTTTGTGCGCCTGCCGGGTATGGAAAGACGTCCTTGTTGCAACAGTACTTGCAAGGCATTGCGCCGCAGGGGGCGGTGGTCTGGATGGCTTTGGGCGGACAGCGGCTGACGCTGGAGCGCTTTATTGCAACGTTGGCGGGGGCGCTTGGGTTGCCGGTGGATACTGCACCGGATGGGGTATTGGCGTTTCTCGATTCAGGACTCTCGGTGCCTGTTACGTCTCTTTCGCGAGCAGGCTCGCTCCCACAGGGGGACGAGGGCAACTGTGGGAGCGAGCCTGCTCGCGAAGGGGCCAACGAATCCAGCCCGATCCGCCTGGTGTTCGACGACCTTCCCGTGGATATGCCCGACGACCTCAACCACTGGTTCGACCAACTCCTGTCTCTCAAAAACCCGCAGATGCAGGTGCTGGTCACCTGCCGCCAACGTCCGGACTGGAACCTGCCGCGTCTGATGCTGACCGGCCAGCTGCTGGAGTTCGGTGCCCGGCAACTGGCCCTGCGCCCCGATGAGTTCGAATCGCTGATTGATGCCCTTGCGCCACACACCGATGCGCTGGCCAGGGGAATACTCTGGCAGGAGACAGGCGGGTGGTGCGCCGGTGTTCGCCTGTCGCTTTCGCTGGATCATGCCCAGCCATCGCCATTGCTCGGCCAATACCTGGAGCGTGAACTGTTGTCGCGCTTGAGTGACGAGCAGCGTGAAGTGATGGGCGGACTGGCACATTTGTCCCGCGTCAGGGCGGATTTCTGCGAACAGCTATGGGAAGGCCGGCAAGCGGCCCGGGTGTTCAACAGTCTGTTGGAATGCCAGGCCTTTGTGTTCCCGCTCGAGCAGCAACCCGGCTGGTTCCGTCTGCTACCCGCGGTGGCGCAAACCCTGCAAAGCCACTTGAGCGGTGCGCCGTTGAACCGGCTGCGCCTGCGGGCCTGTCAGCTGCTCAGCGTGCTCGGGCATGTCGACGACGCCGTGGAGCAGGCGCTGTGTGCCGATCAACCTGAAGTGGCCGCCAATTACATGGAGCGCCTGTGGCTGAGCTGGATCCTCAGTGAGCGGCACTTGAGCAAACTGATGGACTGGCGCGAGCGCATCGAGCCGCAGTTGCTGCACAGCAGCCCGCGTCTGATCTATCTGTGCGCCAAGGCTTTGCTGTTCAGTGGGCGGCTGGACGAAGCCGCCGAGTGCCTGGCACGTCTGGGGCATTTTTTGCCGTTGCCCGACCCGGTACGCAATCAACGCCTGTTGGCGAACTGGCAGGCGTTGTTTGGCACCTTGCAGGCATTGCGGGGACATACCGGGCCGGCGCGCCTGCATTGCCGTGCAGCCCTTGATTATCTGGTAGGCGAGGACTGGTTGTCGGTGCTGTTGTGCCATTGCATCCTGGCGCGCGTTGCCATGGAGACTGGCGATCTTGCACAAGCGCAAACCTTGCTCGATCAGTCGCTGGAGCTGGCCCGACGCCAGGGCAGTCATGAATCGGAAGTGCTGGTCAATGCCGACCGGGTCCGCCTGATGATGCTCAGGGGACAATCGGGTTTTGCCCAGGCACTGTTGCGCACTGAGCTGGACCGGCTGGCCCCGGTCCCGTCGCAGCCTTATCCGTTGCTCGGGCGGCTGCTGTTCCTGCGCGGCGAGTTGTTGCTGCAACAAGGGCATTGCAGCGAAGCCGAAGTGGTGATCCAGGCGGGGTTGCTGCAGGTCCGCGATTGCTGCGCACCCTTTGTACTCAATGCCTATCTGCTGCTCGCAGAGATTGCTTCGCGCAACCACGACCCGGTAAAGGCTCATCTGCTGCTGCATGAGGCCGAGCGGCGCATGCAGTGGGGCAAGATCGACAGCGCCTTGTATCAGGCACCGATTGCCCGGCAGAAAGAACGCATTCTGGCCCGTGAACAGCCAGCGGAAACTGGCCAGGCGTCGGTCACTCGTCTCTCTACGGGTGTGCCGGATTACCAGGATGACCTGACCCCCCGCGAGGTGTCGGTGCTCAAGTTGCTGGCCGAGGGCATGTCGGTACGCGAAGTGGGCAGCCGCTTGTTCATCTCGGAAAACACCGTGAAAACCCACGCCAAGAACATCAACGTCAAGCTCGGCGCCTGCCGTCGCACCCAGGCCATCAACAGCGCCAAGGCCATGGGCATCCTCGCCTGAATCCATCGCCGTGACACCACCCACCTGATCCGGGTGGCGGCGCGGCGCCCGCGATGATCAACCATGCAGCCAGACCCTGTGCATTGCCGCCCGGCCGTGGCCGCGCCCTGACAAAAAACAAGAGAGGTAGTGATGAGCGCCATCGAGAGTTCGACGAGCTGTGACATCCGCACGATCCTGGAAAAACAACGCGCGGCCTTGCTGGACCGCGAACCCTATACCCTTGAAGAGCGCTGTGAGTTGCTCGACCGGGCCATCGGTTTGCTGGTCAATCACGAACAGGACATCATCGAGGCCCTGACCGCCGATTTCGGTCATCGCAGCCCGGGTTTCTCCAAGGGCAGTGAAGTGCTGTCGCCACTGGTGACACTGCAGCAGACCAAAGCCGAACTGGCCGAATGGATGCACCCGGAACAGCGTCAGGCCCGCACCGGCGAAGCCTGGGTGCAATACCAGCCGCTGGGTGTCGTGGGCATCGTCACGGCCTGGAACGTCCCTGGCTACATGGTGTTCAGCGGGCTGGCCGGCGCATTGGCGGCGGGCAACCGGGTGATGATCAAACCGTCGGAATTCACCCCGCATACGTCGGCGCTGATCGCGCGGCTGATCCGTTCGGTCTACGCCGAAGACGAAGTGGCGGTGGTCCTGGGCGGTGCCGACGTCGGGCAGGCGTTCTGCGGCCAGCCGTTCGACCATTTGCTGTTCACCGGTGCCACCAGCATCGGCAAGCATGTGCTACGGGCAGCGGCAGAGAACCTGGTGCCGGTGACCCTGGAGCTGGGCGGCAAGTCGCCAACGATCATCTCGCGTTCGGCAAACTTCAACGAGGCGGTGGCCAAGGTCGTGATCGGCAAACTGCTCAATGCCGGTCAGTTGTGCGTGGCTCCGGACTACGTGTTTGTCCCGCAGGAGTCGGTAGAGGCTTTCATCGCCGTGGCCAAAGCCGTGGTATCGAAGTTCTTCCCGACGCTCAAGGACAACCCCGACTACACCTCCATCATCAACACCCGTCATTTCGAGCGTTTGCAGGGTTACCTGAGCGAGGCCCGCGCCGCCGGTGTCGAGCTGATCGAACTGAATGCCGGCGCTGAAGATTTCAGCCAGTCGCCGCTGAACAAGATCGTACCGACGCTGCTGCGCAATCCCGGCGACGATCTGCAGGTGATGCAGGACGAAATCTTCGGTCCGCTGCTGCCGATCAAACCCTACGAAACCCTCAGCGAAGTCATCGCCCAGATCAATGCGCGGCCGCGTCCGCTGGCCTTGTACTACTTCGGCAACGATGCCGCCGAAGAAGCCCTGGTGCTCAGCCGTACCTGCTCCGGCGGCGTGACCCTCAACGGCGTGATGAGCCATGCCAGCACCGAAGGCCTGCCATTCGGCGGCGTCGGCCAGAGCGGCATGGGGGCCTATCACGGCATCGACGGTTTCCGCACCTTCAGCCATGCCAAAGCCGTTTTGCGTACAGCGGCCAACCCGGCCTGAACCCCACATCATTGTCGAGAGAACTGTCATGAAAGCTGCCGTATTCCATCAGGTTGGAGCCCCGCTGGTCATTGAAGAAGTGGGCATCAGCAAACCGGGTCCGCGTGAAGTGTTGATCCGCACCAAAGCCGTGGGGGTGTGCCACTCGGACCTGCACGTCATTGACGGCTCGTTTCCGTATCCCGGCCCGATGGTGTTGGGGCATGAAGCTGCCGGTGTGGTCGAACAGGTCGGTTCCGAAGTGCGCTCGGTCAAGCCCGGCGATCATGTGGTCACCTGCCTGACGGTGTTCTGCGGCCATTGCGAACACTGCGTGACCGGCCACCTGGCGCGTTGCGTGTCACCGGAAACCAAACGTGACAAGGACGAAGAGCCGCGCCTGACCTACGTGCACAAACCGATGCCGCAATTCGTCAACCTGTCCGGGTTCGCCGAGCAGATGCTGGTGCACGAAAACGCCTGTGTGGCGATCCGTCGCGACATGCCGTTGGACCGCGCCGCATTGCTCGGTTGCGCGGTGACCACCGGCACCGGCGCGGTATTCAACACCGCCAAAGTGCGTCCGGGCGAGACCGTGGCCGTGATCGGTTGCGGTGGCATCGGTCTGGCGGCCATCAACGGCGCGGCACTGGCCGGGGCAGGGCGGATCATCGCTATCGACATGCTCGACTCGAAGCTGGAACTGGCCAAACAATTCGGTGCCACTGACCTGATCAACGGCCGGGACGGCGATGCCGCCAAGCAAGTGATGGAACTGACCCGTGGCGGTGTGCACCACGCCTTCGAATGCATTGGCCTCAAGCAGACCGCCGAGCAAGCGTTTGCCATGTTGGCGCGCGGCGGTACCGCTACCGTGATCGGCATGCTCAAGCCCGGCCTGAAAATCGAGCTGGACCCGCTGCAACTGCTGCACGAACGCCGTATCCAGGGTTCGTTGATGGGTTCCAACCGCTTCCCGGTCGACATGCCACGCCTGGTCGACTTCTACATGGCCGGCAAGCTCAAGCTCGATGAAATGATTTCCCAGCGCATTCGTCTGGACCAGATCAACGAGGCGTTCGATGAGCTGCGTCGCGGTGAACTGGCGCGTTCGGTGATTGTTTTCGATTGATAAGCCCCGTCATTTCCTTGTAGGAGCGAGCTTGCTCGCGAAAAACCCGAGAACGCCGCGGGGAGTCAGGAAGCCAGCGTTATCGTTGGAGACCATCGCGAGCAAGCTCGCTCCTACAGGGGGTGTGGGTAAGCCCCAATGCTTTTGGAGTGGATGGATGGACATTGATTTCACTGCGCACGAGCGCGCGTTTCGCGAGGACGTGCGCGCGTTTCTTCGTGATCACCTACCCGTTGAATTCGCCGAGCGGATTGCCCTGGGCAAGCGCCTGAGCAAAGCGCATCAGGTGCAATGGATGCGCACACTCAACCGGCAAGGCTGGCTCGCGCCGGGCTGGCCGGTCGAGTTCGGTGGTACCGGTTGGAGCGATGTGCAAAAACATATTTTTGACGAGGAATGCTTCGCGGCCGGGGCGCCGAAAGTATCTTCCTTCGGTTTGAAAATGGTTGCCCCGGTGATCATCAAGTTCGGCACCGCCGAGCAGAAAGCACACTTCCTGCCGCGGATTCTTTCCTGTGAAGACTGGTGGTGCCAGGGCTACTCCGAACCGGGTGCCGGCTCTGATCTGTCGTCATTGAAAACCCGTGCGGTGCGCGAGGGCGATGACTACGTGGTCAACGGCCAGAAAACCTGGACCACGCTGGCGCATTTCGCCGACTGGATGTTCTGCCTGGTGCGCACCGACCCCGAGGCGCGTCAGCAACGGGGCATTTCGTTCCTGCTGATCGACATGAAAACGCCCGGCATTACCGTGCGGCCGATCATCACCCTGGATGGCGAGCATGAAGTCAACGAAGTGTTCTTCGACAACGTGCGGGTGCCGGTGGCGAATCGGGTCGGGCAGGAGAATGAGGGCTGGACCTGCGCCAAGTACCTGTTGACCCACGAGCGCACCAGCATCGGCGGGATCGCGCAGAACAAGGCATTGCTCACCCGGCTCAAGCGCATTGCCAGCCAGGAAGTCCGCGATGGCCGGCCACTGATCGACGACCCGTTGTTCCGCACGCAGATCGCTGAAGTCGAGATGCAGTTGATGGCGGCCGAAATGAGCAGCCTGCGAACCCTGGCGGCTACACAAAACGGCGAAGTCCCCGGCGCCGAAAGCTCGTTCCTGAAGATCAAGGGCACCGAGATCCGGCAGGCGATTACCTACCTGATCAGCAAGGCCGTGGGGCCGTACGCGTTGCCGTTCATTGAGGATGAGCTGGGTTACGGCAGCGAACCCTTGCTGTACACCGACTACAGCAGCGCGGCCACCTACCAGTATCTGGATGCGCGCAAGGCCTCGATTTATGGCGGCGCCAACGAAATCCAGAAGAACATCATCGCGAAAATGATCCTCGAACTGTAAGGCGCCCCGATCATGGATTTCAAACTGACAGAAGAGCAACTGATGCTGCAGGAAACCGCCGCGCGCCTGGTGCGTGACGTGTATGGTTTTGAGCGTCGCGAGCAATACCGCCAGAGCAGACACGGTTTCAGCGACCCGTTCATGCAGCAACTGGGCGACCTCGGCCTCTGCGCCGTGCCCTTTGCCGAAGCCTATGGCGGCTATGGTGGCAGCGGTGTGGAGAACATGCTGATCATGACCGAGCTGGGCCGCGGTCTGTGCCTGGAACCTTTCCTGCATTCGGTGATTTTCGCCGGAGGCCTGGTCGACCAGTTGGGCACCGCCGCCCAGAAAGACACGCTGTTGCCGCAGGTCGGCAGCGCCAGCCTGCAACTGGCCGTGGCCCTCGATGAGCCGCAGAGTCACTACCAGTTGCACGATGTTCAGACGACCGCCGAGGCGGTCAGCGGCGGCTGGAAGCTCAATGGCCGCAAGTCGGTGATCATCGGTGGTCAGAGCGCCGGGCTGATTCTGTTGTCGGCGCGCACCAGCCACGGGGCTCGGGACGAGAAGGGCATCACGCTGTTTCTGGTCGACCCGCAAGACCGCGGCGTCGGTCGACGCGACTTCGCCACCCAGGATGGGCGGATGGCCTGCGAGCTGTACCTGGAAGACGTGTTCGTCAAAAGCAGTGCGGTACTCGGCGAAGTGGGGCAGGCCTTGCCGGCGCTGCGCTATCAGCAGGGCCGGTGCATCGCCGCGCAATGCGCCGAGGCCGTTGGCAGCATGGAAGCGGCGTGCGCGTTGACCCTCGACTACCTGAAAACCCGCCAGCAGTTCGGTCAGCCCATCGGCAAGTTCCAGGTGCTGCAACACCGTATGGTGGACATGCGCATCGAGCTGGACCAGGCCACGTCCATGACACTGCTCGCTGCCTGCGTGGCCGACCAGGCGGACAGTGACGAACGCAGCCGTATCCTCGCCGCCGCCAAGTTCATCGTCAGTCGCGCCAGCCGCTTTGTCGCCGACCAGGGTATCCAGTTGCACGGCGGTATCGGCCTGACCTGGGAGTACATGCTGTCGCACCACGCCAGGCATTTGCTGATGGTGGCGCGTCAGTTTGGCGATGACGATCACCATTTGCAGGCTTACGCGAAGTTGATGCAGGTGGCGTGAGGCATACCCCAACCGCGAGGCTATCGCCGCCCGCCACGTTAGAACGTACCTGTGCGCACCTCGCCGCTGCGGGTATAGCGGGCGATCAGCACCCCCCCGGGCGAGCTGATCGAGTTCAGCAAGGTGAAGGCCGCCGTCTGTGCGTTGTCGTCGAACAGGCGCTTGCCGCGTCCCAGCAGGATGGGGTGAATCATCAGCCGCAACTCGTCCACCAGGCCGGCGGCGAGCAGTTGGCGCACCAGGTCGCCGCTGCCTTGGGTCAGTAGCCGAGGACCGTCCTGGCGCTTGAGCGCGCTGATCGCGTCGACCAGGTTGCCCGGCAGCGCGTGACTGTTGTGCCACTCCAGCGAATCGCCGCGATGGGTGGCCACGTGCTTGGGCACGTCGTTGAACAGATCGGCAATGGTGTGGTGGGGTGAGTCGGCCGAAGCGTGCGGCCAATAGGCGGCGAAGATGTCGTAGGTACGACGCCCCAGCAACAACTCGAACGGTTGCGAGAACAGGTCCTGTACGGCCTGGCCGGTTGTCTGGTCGGCGTAGGGCACGATCCAGCCACCGAAGCGGAATCCGCCACTGGTGTCCTCTTCAGGCCCGCCGGGCGCTTGCATGACGCCGTCCAGACTGACGAACGCGGCAACGGTCAGTGTGCGCATGCTTTTCTCCTGATTCGTCCTGGTCAAAGAGGTTAGACAGGGGCGTCTGCGATTGGTTGAGACATCCCCTGCCGGATAGTCGAACCTCTATTTGAATATTCCAGCGCCGTAACCAGCGGCGATGACAATGAGTGCAAGAAAACAGATCAATTGTAGGCAAAAGAAGGTAAACCGAACCGCCACGAAGCTATCGGTCTGCACATGGGATACGTGAACCAGAGACTGACACACACGAGCGATCAGGACGATCATGGACAAGTAGCTCACCGCAGGGCCGTCGACACCCAGGGCTGAAATCACGAACACGATGACGCCAAAGACCGGCAGGTTTTCCACACAGTTGGCGTGTGCTCTTGTCCCGCGCCGGTACCAATCCTCGCCTTCGAGCTGATCGCTTAGGAAAGAAGCGATCGGAACATTCGAGAACAGGATTCTGACCCAGCGATAGACCCCTACGGTTGCCATCAACAGCAGTAAAGTCCAGGTCGCAAATCCAAGCAGCATCCACATCGGAATCGTCATGGCGGCCATCGTCAATCCATCATTTTCAGCACGTCATCCCGCTGTCGCGCGACCGACACGCGGTCGGTCGCCCCCTGTCGATCATTGGCCCATGATGGGTGCCAGTGCGATCTGGACCCTGGACATCTGTGCCGGGGTTGTCATTCGCGCAAGCAGCCGGCCAAAGTGCGGATGCTGTACGCCCGAGACAATGTATTGCCAGCGGTAGGCGCTCAGCACGCAGGCCTTGATTTGCAAGATCTCATCGGCACTGAACGATCGTGAAGCATTTCCCATGAAGTAGTCGGCATCGGCTGCCGATTGTGCCTGCAGGATCGCGTCGACGGCCGCCACCAGGGCAATCAGATCGTTCACGGCCTGGTCGCGCTCGCCTGGCGTGAGTTTCGCGTGCTCCGCTTCCCACTCCAGTTCATCGAGGACGACGTGCCGGCTTTCATCCTTCCAGTGAAACTTGAAGACGTCCTTGAACAGTGGGCACAACTCCTCGCGCGGGGCGATGCTCTGCACGTAGTGCGTCTGAACGAACAGCTCGATATGACAGGTCAGCGCCAGTACTGCCCAGGTGCTGGCCGCCAGAACCGCGCGGGCCACATCGTTCGGATCGGCAACCTGACGGTATCCCGCTGGCAATCGAGTACCCATCATCGTCTCAATGCGCCGGAACAGCTCCTGATGCTTGATCTCGTCGTTGGAAAAACGCACCAGCGCTTCGAGTGCGAGTTGATCGTCAAATACATGGGCCCGACCCTGGTCGAGCATCTTGGCACTGATAAAGCGCTCGACCAGGCCAAAAATGTACGCATAGGTTCGACCCTGAATCTGGCTGAGCAGGCGTGCCTCCTCTGCGCCGAGGAAGGTCAGGCGGTCGATATGCGATAGGCCGTCGGGCAAGAATTTGCGCGAGAAGTCGAAGCTGCGGTCCTGCAGCAAGTCGCGGTCGATCTGCCATTCCGCTTTCTTCGAGGATCTGACAAGTTGCGCATAACGGGCGGCGTTGCCCGAATCCGGGCGGGGCAGGGTAGCGGCGGTGTTCATACTGATCTCCGGCTGGCGTGGTCGAGTTGGAATGGGCCAATCAGGGTTAACGCGGGAGTCAATGACAATCGGTGATGCCTCTGGGGATCGTCTCGATCACTGAGTCCACGTTGGTGCTAATCTAGGCCTCGCCGTTCAGGCGGCGAATGACCAGTGCGCCTGATTACTTGCTCCGGACTCCGGAAAGGAGGGCTGGCAATTGCTGGATGCGCTATCTGATGTATTGCGGGTGATCCGGCTGTCTGGAGGGGTCTTCCTCGAGGCGGAGTTCACTGCGCCCTGGTGTCTGAGCGGAAGAATCTCGGCCGACGATTGCAAACCGTTCCTGGCGGCCCCTCGACATATCATCGCCTCGCATTTTGTCGCGGCGGGGCACATGCAATTGCGAGTCGACGAAGGTGCCACCCTCGAGGTACGGGCAGGCGAACTCATTCTGCTTCCTCGCAACGACGTTCATACCTTTGGCAGTGATCTGGGCATTGCGCCCATGTCGGCACGCGAAGTCATTCAGCCGCCGGAAGTCGGCGGCATATCACGAATCAAGTGCGGTGGGGGCGGCGAGGCCACACAGTTACTGTGCGGATTCCTCGGCTCTGAAACACCGTTCAGCCCGTTGCTTTCGTCGCTGCCATCCTTGTTGAAGCTGGATGTGCGCGCGACGGCTTCGGGCGCCTGGATTGAAAGCTCTTTCCGTTTCGCCGTCAGTGAGATCGCGGCGGGGCGCGTCGGCTCGGCAACGGTCATCGCCAAGCTCTCCGAACTGCTGTTCGTCGAAGCCGTCAGCCAGTATGTCGCGAACCTGCCCCCTGAACGGCGCGGGTGGCTGGCGGGTCTGCGCGATCCGCATATCGGGCGCGCACTGGCGCTGCTCCATGCCCGTCCAACCGAGGGCTGGACGGCAGAAGCCCTGGCGCTTGAAGTGGGCATGTCGCGCTCGGTATTCGCGGAGCGATTCACGGCATTGGTCGGGCAGCCACCGATGCAATACCTGACGCTCTGGCGGATGCACGTGGCGGCTCAACACCTGCGCGAAGGTCGCGGTAATGTGGCGCAAATCGGCTTTGCAGTGGGCTACGAATCCGAAGCTGCGTTCAGTCGCGCATTCAAACGCCAGTTCGGCACATCACCCGGCACCTGGCGCAGACAATCGGCATGAGAAGGGCCGGTGCCTGAGGACGGACCGATCATGGCCAATCAATTGGCACAGCATTTGAGCCCCGTCGAAGCGCAAACCGGCGGTGTTATGATCTGAACGTCTGTATCTCGCCAAGAGATTGCCCATGGATCGCTTGTCTACCTTGTTGTCGCAGTTCGGCGTGCGCGCAAACCTGTTTTACAACGGCAGACTTTGCGGCCTGGCGTCCTACAACGGCGCTGAGGGACGTGGTTATATCCACCTGCTGCAGGCTGGCAGCGTCACCTTGCTGGGACCCGATCGCAAGGACTTGCTGCTGACCCGGCCCAGTCTGATTTTTATGCCACGCCCCAGCCGGCATCAACTGTTTGCCGGTGAGTCCGAGGGCGCTCAACTGTTGTGTGCGTCAATGGAGTTTGAGGGCGGGGTCGATAACCCGTTGTCGGCTTCGTTACCCGATTGTCTGGTGTTGTCCCTGGATGAGCTGCCAATGCTGGCCGATACGCTGAAATGGATGTTCGCCGAGGCGGCAGGTGGACATTGTGGCAGGGAGGCAGCGCTGGATCGGTTGTTCGAATTGTTGATCATTTTGTTGTTCCGGCACCTGCTGGACCATCACCAGTTGCGTACGGGGATGATGGCTGGGCTGGCCGATTCGCGGCTGGCGCGCTCTCTGGTGCAGATCCACAACGCGCCTCATCGAGCCTGGTCGATTGCGGAACTGGCGAGCGAGTCGAACATGTCTCGCGCTGCCTACGCCGTGCATTTTCGCGCCGTTATCGGGCAGACGCCGGCGGATTATCTGTTGAGTTGGCGCATCAGCCTGGCGCAGAAGCGTCTGCGTGAAGGGCGGTCGATAACGCTGATCGCCGCCGAGGTCGGCTATGAGAGCCCTTCGGCACTGGCACGCGCGTTTCGACGCAAGACGGGCTACAGCCCTCGGGACTGGATGAAAGTTCTGGCAGGAGAAGATGACGGGGCAATGGCCTGAAAGCATCGAACTGCTTCAGGCCATCGCGAGAGGTCGATCATCGGTTTAACGGCTTTGCAGCTCAGTCAGGGAATGGCCGGCGACAAATATCGAAGCAGCGAGCAACCCGATGTCCTTGAGCAGAAACTGGCCCGGCGCAACCGTGATGGCTGGAAAGCCGAGGCCGGGTTCAATCACGCCGGGGGTCGAGATCATGAAGCTCAAGGTTGTGAAGAACAGTCCGGCAGACAGCGCACCGCCGATCAATGAAAGCTTGGGTGACAGCAAGCGACCTGCAATCAGGATACCGATCGAGACCTCCAGAACCCCGAGCAAACTGGAGAAGGTATCGACACTGAAGATGTCATAAACCCAACCCAGGAAAGGGCTGTTGCTCACCAGCGGCACCAGCCCGGCAGCTTCGTAGTGCGTGAACTTCATCCCGCCGAACCAGAAGTAAATGACGGCCAGTGCAAAGTAGGCACCGTAAGTGCCGAGCGCCATGGTTTTGATCCCCAGCGTGGAAGGGTGTTGTGCGTTGTTGGTTTTGTAGTTCTCGATGCTTAAGGTTTTCATGATCAAGGCTTCCAGGAGTTTGGTGAGGAACGCTAATCAGCAACCCGGCGCGGTGTGCGTTGGGAGTGGAGACAGTGTTGCCTTTGATTCCACGCTCGTGGCGTCTGAACGTATTGCGTTCAATGCAGATCGTCTTGACTCATGGCAGGTCTTGAAAGAGCAGGCGTTCGCAAAGAAAGTCGATGAACATCTGCGTTCGGGCCGGAACATAATCGCCAGCCACCCTGAGCGCATAAATGCCAGAGGTGCTCGGACCTGAAAACGCCTGCAGCAGCGGTATCAGCCGCCCGGCTTGCACATCCTCGTTCACCATGTACCTGGGCAGTCGAGCAATGCCCGTACCGGCCAGGCATAACGTGCGAATAGCGTCGAGGCTATTGCAGGTAAAAGCACCTTCGATGGGAATCGCCTTACTGGTGGACGAACGAAACTCCCAGTCGTTGAACCGGCTTTCAAAATTGAGTTTCAGGCAGGAATGGTCAGCGAGTTCGCCAGGTTCGGCAGGAACACCGTGTGCTTGAAGATATGCCGGGGAGGCGCACACAAGGCGCTCGTTGGCACTTAGTTTATGAGCAACCAGGCTCGGGTCGGCTAACGTCCCGCTTCTGATCGCCACATCAATGCGCTCGTGCCTGATATCGATAATGGCGTCGCTCAGCGTCAAATCGATTTTTATCGCCGGATAGAGCCGCATGAAGTCGATCAGCGCCGGAACCACATGGTACTGGCCGAGCGCATTGGGCGCCGACACTTTCAAGGTCCCTCGCGGCGCCTCGGACTCATGGACGACTGCAGCTTCCAGCGCCTGAATATCCTCCAGGATCGGTCGAGCCAATTGCACATACCGTTCGCCGGTTTGCGTCAGCGACAGGGTTCGCGTCGTGCGCAACAGCAACTGTGTGCCAAGCCGATCCTCCAGGCGCTGAACCCGTTTACTGATGGCCGAGTGGGTCATCCTCAGCTTGCGCGCAGCAGGCGAAAAGCCGCGCGCATCCACCACGGCGAGCAGGATCGCCATATCGCTGTACCTGTCCATATATGCCTCTTTTTTGTTCCGTTATGGAACAGATACTGGTCAAAAGCAATGAATTCCCTTTTGCTTTTCCATCCTTGAGAATCCTTGCGAAGGCATAGCCCGCGTCTTGTTCCTTTCTGTTCTAGCGGAGTGCCAACCCGGTGACTCATTCCTCTGGAGGTCGGCGATGAAAGACTCAACCTTATCCATTACAGGTATCAGTGCCGCGGTAGCGGCCTCCCTGACATGGTCGATGAATTTTGTTGCCCCTCTGGTCATTGGCAAGTATTCGATTTATGACTTGGCCGCCTGCCGATTCATCATCGCCGGGCTGATCGGGGCCCTGATCCTGATTGCCAATATCAAAGCCTGGCGACACCTGACCCTCAATGATTGGCTGGTTGCCGCCGGGCTTGGCTTTATCGGCTACGTGGGTTACTTCATCGCCGTCATCATTGCGTCCACCTACGCCGGCCCCGTCATCGCGCCTGCCTTTCTAGGCCTTGTGCCTGTCGTGCTGGCCATCAGCGCAAATGTTCACGGCGGGATGTCCTGGCGCTTGCTTCAAGTGCCCTTTGCACTGGCCGCGCTCGGTTTGCTCCTGGTCAACGGCCAGAGCATCGCCCGGTTCGAGGGCCAGTCATTCACCACCCTGGCCATCGGAATCGGCGCATCCATCGCGGCGGTCGCCCTGTGGGCCTGGTTCGGGTTGGCCAATCAAAAGGCACTGATGAAAAGGCCCGGCATGAATGCCTGGGTCTGGACCGCCATGATGATGATTGGCGGCAGCGTGCAAACGCTCATGTTCCTCCCGGCGGGGGATGCCCTGGATTTATTCCAGGCCCCCACGCTCGGTTTCGGGCAAGGCGCTATCAGCCACCTTTACGTGCCGGCATTTTTCCTGGCGGCCGTTGCGTCGATTGGCGGCGCGTGGGCCTGGACCATCGCATCCCAACGTCTACCCATGACACTTGCCAGCCAGTTGCTGTCACTGGAAATGGTCTTCGCTACTTGCCTTGGGCTGCTGTTTTGCTACCGGTGGCCTACGGCGTTTGAAACGATGGGCATCGCGTTGATTGTCGTGGGCGTTGTTAAAGCGATCGGCGTGTTCCATGGCAGCACCGTTAAAACCGCCGTCGCTCTTTGAGAGCTTGTCGGTGAGGATCTGCCTGATCTCTTCACCGGGTGGGCGAACGCGGCTATTGCGGACCGGTTTGAATCCTGGAGGTCGGCGCAGAATCGCCCGTGTTGCAGGCAGCTGTTCCGGAGCTTCGCACTAGCGACGATAGTAACGGCGATCGTCCTCGTAACGGTGCCGCATGGCCCGATCCTGGTGGCGCTCCCAATCACGACGGCGCTCGGCTTCCCGGCGGGCTTGCTCTCTACGCCATTGATCTCTACGCCACTGATCCCTGCGCCAGTCGTCTCGGCGCCAATCGTCTCTATGATCGTGCCAACGGCCGTCATGCCAGTATCGGTCGTCATGGGCAAGCAACGGCCCTGGCTGCTTGCCGGCCATACTGGCCAAGGTCGGCCAAGGGTTGCCGGCGGCCTGGACGGGCGTCTGGATGGCTGGGGCTTGAGTTGCAGAAACAGGGGTTGAATCCTTCATCTGTGTGGCTGATGCCGAGCCCACTGCCGCGAACGCGAACAGGCCGAAGAGCACCATCCGTGGGACATGGAATTTCATGAGCGAAGACAACCTCTGATGGACAATCGGACGTGTGGCTATATGGCGGCGGGAAGCTTGCAGGGGGCGTGCTTACCGAGCGCATGTGCCTATCCACATAGACCGGTAAATAGGAAAAAGTTCTAGGGGGCCGTTGCTTAAATAGCCAACGGGGTCTCAGTCGTGGGGTGGTAAAAAAAGTACCGGTTGCGACGGCCCTTGCAGCCGGAACTTCAGGGCATTGGCCGGGTCTATACCGGCCCTGTATCGGCAGTGCCGTCCGAGTTCAGTCGAGTCCGCCCCCCTGATGCCAAACAAGAGTTCTCTGCCGGTCCTCATCCTGGTGTTCTGCGCTGTCGCGTCGTTTTGTTCTGTCGCTGCCGAGCGAAGAGCGCCCGCGCAAAGCAACAGCGCATCAACCACCCTGATCGAAACAGCCTCGCGGCAGTATGAAAACGGCCAACTGGACCAGGCCGCCGCCACGCTTGAGCGAGCCCTGCATATCCAGCCGAACAATCCCGCGACGCTGCATTACCTCGGTGTGTTGCGTCTGCAACAGGGGCAGTACCAGCAGGCTGAAACCTTGGCGGCGCGCTCGAACATGCGGGTGGGTAACAACGTCCAGTTGCGCAACCGCAACTTCCAATTGATCCAGGCGGCGCAGCAGGCCCAATCTTCGGGAACCCCACCCAATGCCAAGGAGGACGTGGTCGCCGTACAGAAGGGGCTGGAAGAGGAGACCCAAAGGCGCCGCGAAGCGGAAGTGGCGGTTGTCGGGCAATCCACTGCGGACACCGGGCGTGAGGCTGGCAACTTCATTACTGCAGAGGCAAATCGGGTTTCGGATGTACCGACGGCGGGCAGAGTAGGGGCCGAAGGTCAATTGCAAATGGCTAATGTCGGGTCAGAGCAGGCGTACGCCGAGGTCGAGATTCCCCGCGGCCATATGCCGCCTCCGGGCAAATGCCGAATCTGGTTTCCTGATCGTCCGCCGGGGCATCAGCCTAAACCCGGTAAATGCAAGAAGCTGCGATATCGGGTTCCCGCAGGGGCCTACCTGGTTCGCGGGTGAGTTTCCGGGTGTCCGCTTTTGGCCGACGGCTGCCTGTCACGAAGGGCTTCTTTCGACCCATTGTGTCTGTCAGCGATTCCAGTGGCCTGGAACGGACGAAAATGAAACCCCGCGCAGCGGTGCATGGCGCAGAGTCCGCTCCTCACTCCGAGGGGTTAACGGGTCTCGGGTCAAGACGTTGGCTGAAAGGTCCATCAATCAGCCAGGTGGTCTGCGTGTGGCGATCAGGTGTCAGTACTGAGCCTATCAACGCTTGAGCTTGTGCTACAACCCACTATGAAACCGTAGGCTCCTCACCACGTATCGTGCCCGCCGTGCTGGCGACCACAAGCGCCACGGCACAAGCCAGCAAGGCGAATGCCGTGAAAACCCCCATCACATGCAAGCATGGCATGACATGATTCCAGGCTCGAGCCACCCCCAGGAAAGCGGCGAACAACCAGCCACTCATGGAGAACGCCCCCAAGAGTGCCAGGCGACCGCGGTCGGAACCCGGTAACAAGACGAAGGGGGCTTTTTGCAACAGCGGGAAGCCGACGCGATGCAACAGACCTCCGTTCAGAGTCAGCAGCGCGACAACCGCCACCTTGGCCCAGAGCTTCTGGTTGAGCAAGTACGCAGTACCCTCGAGGAGATATCCCTGAAGGACCAACAGCAGACCACTGCCCCAAAGGGCCAGTAACGCGAGGGTGGCGATTTTCCTGGTTTCTTCCAGATACTCAAGTTTCGCCTGATCCAGCGCTTCCTTGCGCCAACTCCAAAGCTTGTGATCGGCAAGCAATACCCTGCCGAGGGCAATACAACTGGCGAGCAGATGAACGTACACGAGGAGCATTTTAAGCATTATTTTTATTGACCTTATTGTATGGACAATGCACTCCCTGCGTCCTGAGTTTGAATATTAATGATACGTATTCCTGCTTGTAACAACAAGTTTCAATACCCTCTAGTCAGCATTTTTTGCGCTTACCTGTACGTGTTGATTGGATCCATTCGGGCATCTGCAGGTTCAGGTGTTCGGTTCTAACCGGGAAAGGCCGCTCCTGGCCGTTATTTATCTGTCACGACCGAAGCCGATTGCTGCCGGATGCGAAGAGCCGCCCGAACTTGTATCAATCAGGGATTGGTCATCAGCGATGTGATCGCGAGAGGTCGACGGGCTCACTGGTATTGCCCCATAAGCCCTCAAGCCTGAAATGACTGTTGGACTTCTGTACCAACTTCTCAGCTCAAACTCATCGAGTTTTTGAAATCACACCACTCATGTATTGATTTATATCGCGCAGATCCTTAATCCTCCAGGAGTACGGCGATAGCTTTACACCATTCTCTTGCAAAGTTCTTGGAATCAAATCTCCATTTGGACGAAGTATTATCGACGATACAATAACGCCCGGATAATCATTTAATCGTTTTTTGAAAATTGAGGTTGTAAGGTCAGGTGTTGGGGGATTGCTTTTATTAGCCAGTGGCCCTGTTCCTTTGAGATCTGTTCCGTGGCACATGATACATCTCTGTGAGTAGAGATTTTTCCCGTTAACATTATCCGCGAAGGACAGTGATGTTTGAACTAGCGATAAAATTCCGAGCGTGACGATGAATAATATTTTCATTTTTATGTGGCCTTGTTGTTTAAATCAGATCTGAATCGAGGGCAAACCCCGGAGTTGCCATTGCAACACTCAGTTCATCAGCAATGTGCTCGCGCCCACGAGAGGTCGACTGGCGAAACACACTGATCAGGTTGTCAGCGGGCAGTTGTTGTATTCAGGTGCCAGAGGGCCAACTCGAGCGGGCGGTCATTTTGCTTGTCTGGCAACGTCGAGGCCGGGAAGCCGATGGGGTTGTCGCCAGCGAATGCCTGTAGTTTCAGGCAGATAAAGGGCAGGGCGCCGAGCACTGTTTTCATTGTTTTCATCTTCCTTGATGGGATCAGCGTCGATTGGACGCGATCAGGTGCGCGGGAAAGATATCAGCCATCGTGTCGGCATACACACATTCCCGTTGAATCAACTCGTTTTCCTGGCGCATCCCAGTGACGGCTTTTGACTGTGGAGCAGCCCCTCGCGACAAGCAGAAAGCGGCCAGCAGCAGTCAGTCAGCGCGCTTACAAGAGGAGGGGCGATGCAGCTTCCCATTCAACTGACCTTGCTGCGATACCAGACGGCAGTACGTTCATTATCAGGTTGGGATTTTCGTATTTCGAACTGCCGTGATTCGTGCAGGACATGCCTCCAGCTGCTGCAACCGTAGCGCTTGGGCATCTGCTCTGGATAGGTATCACCAATCCAGCGGATGGCTGCTTCCAGTCGAGTCCAGCCACTTTCGGCAAGCTTGGTTTCCGCTTCACGTAAACAGCTGCATATCCCACTGCCGGGCCAATCGACTGAGCCATCCACCCGGATACCGTCGAACACATCTTCAAATGCTTGGCTCTGCATAAACGAAGCCAGTTTATCTCGTGCCTCACTCATGTGTTTGGCCCAGGATTGCAGATTCAGACAATGCCGATTGATGGTTTCGTAGCTGTCCTCCAGAAAACCATCCGCCGCCTGGCAGCCTGATTCAGTCCAGAGATCGAAACGCTCAATGAAGTGGTGGACCAGTTCATTGCGCAGGTCAACGAGCTCCTTGAGAGCGGCCTTCGTTGCCTCATAGCGCTCGCCTGACATTTCCAACTGGTGTCGATAGTTGAACCAGATCTGGTCACCGGCTTCGGCTTGCGTCTGTGATTCTTCTTTTTGGGACGACTGGGTCAGAAAGCTTTCGGTCAACATCCCCATCAACGTGCCCATGGTTTTTTTCTGGGCACATGCGACCTTCTGCTCACGGATGATAGACAGCCGATCCGCAGGACCGCTCAGCTCGCCATGTGCGACAAGGGCTTTCAGCTGCCGTTCGTATTGTTGCAAGCGCAACAGGCAGCGCCCCAGCTTGCGCTGCACTATAGGTTGAAGGTCAGGTACATCATCCGAGGGCATGTCAGTGACTTCATCCATGATTAACGACTCAGGCATAAGTGGTAGGGCTGGAGCGATTCACTTCAATACGTTTGCCCTGCCAGGAGGGCTTGCAACGCGTAAATCGGATGCTTTCAACCTCGATTCCCAGGTATCGGAAGGTGCTTTCGTATCTGAGGTGTTTGGTTGGGAAATTACACCCTACCTGACCACCCATTTGCATTGCACCTGACCAGTCACTGCCATTGGCAGTGCTTGTTGACAGAAGTGGCGATGCCACAACAGGATGGATGGATTCTTAGGAACCACTATGAAGACTATCCTGCCCACCCCAACCAACGCACTCTTGCACCCGGATCAAGTGCAGTCACTTGTTTCGTTTCTTGAGCACGAACCACATCCGATGATCGTGCTCGATCCGGACTACAACATCCTGGCTGCCAACACCGCCTATCAGCGGCAGTTCGGCAGCGCTGACAAACCCTTTATCGGCCATAAGTGTTATCAGGTTTCACACCATTACGATGTACCTTGTGATCAGGCGGGGGAGAACTGTCCGATGAAAAAGGCGCAGGAAATGCGCGGACCGGATCGTGTTTTGCACATTCACCATACGCCTCGTGGTCCAGAACATGTCGACGTCGAATTGCGCCCGATTCTAGACGAGCACGGTGTTATTATCGCCTATGTGGAGCGTCTCACACTGGTTCGCGGCGCATCGGCGCGACCCAGCAACGAAGGGTTGGTTGGCCATTCACCAGCCTTTAACCTTGCCCTGTCGGAGCTGCAGCGGGTGGCACCATCAATGCTGCCGGTACTGCTGCTAGGCGAATCCGGCACGGGCAAAGAACTGTTCGCCCGCGCCGTACATGAAACCAGTGAGCGGGCCACTGGACCCTTTGTAGTCGTTGATTGTTCTGGTTTGACCGAAACGTTATTTGAGAGCGAACTATTCGGCCATGAAAAAGGAGCATTCACCGGTGCCACCGCACGTAAGCCTGGCTTGGTTGAAACGGCCCAAGGCGGCACGTTGTTTCTCGATGAGATCGGCGATGTTCCGCTGGCAATGCAGGTAAAACTCTTGCGCCTGATTGAGTCGGGCACTTATCGCCGTGTCGGCAGTGTTGAGACCCTTCATGCTAACTTCAGGTTAATTGCTGCGACCCACAAACCACTGGAAAAAATGATGGAGAAAGGTGAGTTCAGGCAGGACCTGTACTACCGCATCAGCGCTTTTCCAATTCAGTTACCACCCTTGCGCAACCGAGTTGAAGACATTGGTTTGCTGGTGAACTCATTTCTACAGCGTGCCAGTACCGGTAAGCGCCGGATGACGATAGAAGCTGATGCTCTGATGCAATTGCAGTGTTTTGCCTGGCCGGGCAACATCCGTGAACTACGCAATGTTCTAGAAAGAGCGAGCCTGTTTGCTGACGATGGTGTGATCCGCTCCATACATTTACCTCAGGCATCCGTCGTGATGGCCGCGCAGGCCTCTACTTCCAATCCTTTCGATGGCAGCACGCTGGAACAGGCACTTGCTACTTTTATAGGTACCCGCAGTGAGCTTGCCAAGCACCTGGGTATCAGCGAGCGTACTTTGTACAGACGACTGAAAGTACAAGGTTTGGTCTAGTATCTGGCGCTCACGCTGCACGACTGCCAGTGACTGCCAGTGACTGCCATCCTGGCAGCGTATTAACCTGCCAAGGCATCCCGCGCCTTGGCAGGCTGCTATTTAAGTAGTTGTTATAAAAAGATAAAAACAAGATATCCACTCTTGGTATGGCGTGTGCTAACTGCATAATCATGACCACTCCTGACAAACGACTGCGAGGCCACCAACCTCAGCTTCTCGGAATGGTCGAGTGTGTTTGGTAACGCCAAGATCACCGCTGCGTATTTACCCGAACCTAAAAAAATAAAAACAGGTGTCTCTATGCTTCTCGACCATGCGTTGTTAATCGATGCCAGTGGCATGCCGATACGCCAGCACCATAAAAGTTATTCAACCGAATGGGATGAAATCAGCGACTGGTCGAGCCGCGTTTATATGCCCTATCGTGTATCCCCAAAAGGGCATGCAATCAAGCCCCACGCAACCATGCATTCGTCCAGGATTGGCGAGTTGACGCTGAGTCGTTTTGCCTATGGCGTGGCGGTGTGCGTCGATGATTTTTCGCCAGAAGCCGGGAATGCACTTTTGCTCACGACCATTCGCGGCAATGCCCGGCACTGGGTGCAGCGTTCTGTCACTGAAGATACGGCTGTGGGAGGATCCTTCATCGCCGATTGCAGTCGTGTCGATTACCGGATCGACCTTGACCCGGATCACTTGCAGCTGAATCTGACCATTCCTCATGGGCTTTTGGAGCAGATGGCACAGCAGTGGTTTGGGTTCGTGCCCGATGATCAGTTCTGGAGACACAAGTGCGTCATTGGCGGCGTTGGTTCGAGCTGGCTAAGTCTGCTGGAGTACACGGTTCGTTGTGTGGCGGAGGCACCCGAACACATGGCTAAAGGGCGTATGGGGGCTCACCTGGAGCAAAGTCTTTGCGTTCATCTGCTGCAAGAGTGGGCTGGCCGCGCCGCGCAAGCCGGGTTTGATTTCAGTAGTCCCATGAATCGGATTGCACCCCGTTACGTCAGGGCTGCCGAAGAGTTCATGAGTGCCAATGCCGCGAGCCTGCCGACGATGGCAGAGGTTGCCAGTGCGGTCGGGACCAGTGTGCGGGCATTGAGTGGTGCCTTCTCACGATTTCGCGGTATGACGCCCGGTGCATTCTTGCGCGAGCAGCGATTGCAGGGGGCGCGGCGCGATTTATTGGCGACGGATCCGGAGTCGGGCACGACCGTTTCGTCTGTCGCCTTTCGCTGGGGATATTTGAATCTGGGTGAATTTGCGGGGTGCTATCGCAAGCGTTTCAGCGAGTTACCCTCCCAAACCTTGCGGCGCCGGCTGCGCTAGCGATTTGACGAAGGACAAGGGCACCGAGAGCTGTGTCGAAGCCGCTCTCGGTGCCCAGGAATCCAGTCATTTGCTGCGGATCAGAACACCCACAACAGCCGTAGGTTAACCCGCTGCTTTTCCTTGAAACCGTTGTCGACCGAGACGTCCTGGCCGTAATTGACCAAGGCCTGGAAGGCAGGGGTCAACCAGTATGATCCCCCGACACGGAACTTACTGGTGTCGGGTTCATCGTTCTGATCCTGTCCGTCAAGGCGTGTCTCACCACCCCAGAGTTGAGACGCACCGACATGCACCGACAGCTTGGGTGTCACGGCGTACCTCAGGTAGGTCTGGGCTTGCCATTGCGGTTTCTGGCGCAATGTCAGACCTTGACTCGAGAAGTCGTCATTTTTGCCAAACAAGGTCACATCAGCGGTGAGGTCCAGGGACAGTTTTTCAGTCAGACCGGTCACATAACCCGTTTGCAATATCAGCTTCCAACGGTTTTCGCCAAGGTTGAGTGCATCGTTTCGGTCATAGTTACCGGTCGGCACGTACAGGTAGGGAGCGATACCCCAGTAACGGTTTTTTGCCGGGTCATTCACCAGCCACAGGGTAGACGCCAGGATCAGATCACCCACGCCACTGGTTTGTCCCAACGAGTCGTTATCGCGTGTACCTTCCAGGCGACCGAAGGGCAACAGGAACTGCGAATTGACGGTGTAGTCACCCAGTTGTTGGTAATTTGCGACTCGCAGTATGCCGATATCCGAGTCGAGCCCCGCTTTGACCGCAACCTTGTGGCCATCACTGTAAAGCGAGCGCCGCTGCGCATGTTGCAGGTAAAGCAAGCCGATGTTGCTGCCGGCTGGCAGCGCAGCAGCGTATTCGCCGGCATCCACATCGACGGCCTGGGCGTTGCCCGCCAGCATGGCCATCGCAAGGCCGGCACCAAACATTGAAGTGTCAAACGCGCATACCAAGGATCGAACGCGCGCAGGAGTACGTATGGAGAGCTCCATGAGTCACCGTTTTTGTTTTTGTTGGTTTTCAGAGAGGGAACAGTTTTTTGCACCATCGCCTGGAGCCCGTGGCGGGCTCTCATAGGACTTAAGGCGAATCAGCTACTGGCTTGGTGGATCAGATGGCGGTAGGCCGCCGTTTCTAAATCCAGATACGCATTGACCGAAACAGGATCGGCGAATGGCAATATCTGGGTGGCCCAAAAACCACCGATGCCGTTCTTGCGGTCGATCCAATAGTAAAGGTTGGCCAATCCGGCCCACGCCAAAGAGCCCGCAGGTCGGCCGGTGGGGGCGTCTTGTTCGTTGATCATGAAACTCAACGCCCATGACTTGGGCATGCCCGGGAAAAACTCCGCGGTGTTAGAGATGCTTGGAATAACGCCAGGAAGGGCTTTGACTTTCAGATTTTCAAGGCCATTTTTTTCAGCGAAGCGAATCGTTTCCGGTCTCAGGATCCGTCCGTGATCACCCTGCCCATCGTTAAGCCAGGCACGGATAAACAGGCAATAATCCTTCACAGTCGAAAACAGGCCATGACCGCCCATGTGCACTTCGGGCTCCTGCGAAACAATGGAGTCCTCGATTGCCGTCAGCGATCCATCCTCTTCCCGCTGATGCATGCCAGCCCGTCGCTGGAGCATCGACGGGGTCATGGTAAACGCGGTATCGGTCATGCCCAGTGGCTCGAAAATACGCTGTCGCATAACGTCACCCAGACGTTTGCCAGTAATGGCCTCCACCACCAGGCCGGCCCAATCCATACTGGAGCCGTATTCCCACTGTTCGCCGGGCTCAAACAGCAAGGGTGTTTTCAGTGCTGCCAGCGACCCGCCGATGACGCTGGGTTGTCCTTGTTCCTGAACCAGTCTGTTGTAGTTTTCGTTGAAAAACTCATAACCAAAGCCTGCCGTGTGAAGCAGAAGCATTCGGGTTGTAATGTGATTTTTGGGAGCGCGAAGCCGTGGGGTGCCGTCGCTATCAAACCCTTCGAGCACCTTCAGTTCGCCGATCATCGGTACATAGGTCCTGGCAGGCGCATCGAGGTCGAGTCGACCTTCTTCGACCAACTGCAGCACTGCCGTGGCGGTTATCGCTTTCGTCGTGGAATACATGGCGAAAACACTGTCGGTCGTCATTGCACCTGCTTGACCGGACATTCGTTGTCCCGATGCACCCTCGTAGAGCAAACCGTCGCGCCCGGTTATTGCTGCGACTACGCCTGGGACGCGTTGCTGTCCAGCCGTGACAGTATCGAGCAAGTGGTTGAGTGATGATGTAAGACCTGGATTCATTTTTTATTCTCCTTAAACCCAACCTATAGTCCGCTCGGCTAGAGCCTATGGCAGGGCAGTGGTAGGACTGACTGGGCCGACGTCAAGGGATGAGCGTCGGGCCAGTGGAGAGTACGAAAATAGAATCAGAGTGTTTGTCGGCTGCCGGCAGAGGATGTCGGAGTCAGGCACTTATTCAAGTACCGCGCAGATGGGTGCTGTGTAAGCGACTGAGGCCAGATTTGAGTGCTCGCTGGCGGGCGATTTGGTACGCCGCACGGGGCGACTTGGAAGCGGTTACTTGCGGGGCGAGGTTTCCACGTCTTGTCGAAGAAGCCCTTGGTCGGGCCATAGAGGTGCAGGATCGCCAAGAAACCCATGTTTCACCGACCTGGATTTTGGGTGGAACACCCATGTGCACGTCAAATCTGCTGCGTGATCTTATTGAGTAAGCTCATGCACTACGGAAGATGCGACTGGGGCGACCGATCAGCACGACTCCGCCAAACCGGAACAATCCATCATTCGAACACTGGCAAACGTCGATTCGTTTCGAGCCTGGTCGAGTGCTGTCAGCGGCTTGGTCAATGACGGCTGCGTAGTCGCAAGTGTTGCCAATTTACGATTCATTTCAGAGCCGGAACGCTCCTCACTGGGTGGAACACCAAAGTACTCGCGATAGCATTTGGAAAAATGGGGTGTGGACACAAAACCGCATACATACGCCAACTCAATGATCGACAATGATGTTTGCTTGAGCAGTTGTCGCGCTCGAACAAGACGTAACCTCATGTAGTAGCGTGACGGCGTACAGTGAAGGTATTTCTGGAATAGCCGCTCCAGCTGTCGACGTGACAGGTCAACGTATTCTGCAAGGTTATCGAGGTCGATCGGTTCTTCGAGATTGGCCTCCATCAACGCGACGATCTCTTGCAGCTTGGGCTGATGAGTTCCGAGCATATGTCTGAGTGGAACGCGCTGATGGTCCTGTTCGTTGCGTATGCGCTCGTAAACGAACATCTCAGAAATGGCTGCCGATAATTCACGACCATGATCGCGACCGATCAGGTGCAGCATCATGTCCATGGGGGCCGTTCCGCCGGAGCTTGTAAAGCGGTTTTGGTCGAGGGTGAACAGGCTCGCGCTGATGCTGACTCGCGGGAAAGCTTCCTGCATGGCAGCCAGAAATTCCCAATGCACACTGCACTCGTAGCCGTCGAGCAGCCCGGCTTTTGCGAGCGCCCAGCTACCGGTGCACACACCTCCCAAGCGTCTGGATTGACGCGCCAAGGCTTGCAGCCAGGTAATGTGCTCGCGGGTAATCACGCTCTGGATTCCAATGCCGCCGCACACGATTACAGTGTCCGCCACCAATGGGTTGTTCCACGAAGCATCCGGAGTGATCTGCACGCCGTCACTGGCCCAGACAGGCTCTCCACCGGGGCTGAACGTATGCCAGCGATACAGCTCTCGCCCCGACAACTGATTGGCCATGCGCAGTGGCTCTACGGCGGACGCCAGGGAAATAAGTGTGAATTTGTCCAGCAGCAGAAAACCGATGGATTGAGTCTTCCCGTCGGACACGGCGGAGTTCGATGACATCGTGGTCATGTCCTCACAAAAAGCGATGACGGCCTGTGACACAGGAGCGGGTAATACCCCCTGTCCTGGCGAAGGGGGTATCAGGTTCGGCGCAACTACCTCGCTGGTTTATCCCGCCGACGTCACGCTTGCAGCCTGCGCGGGGTGACGCGATGTCACCAGGCCGATAAAGGAAATCGCCAGCGCCAGGCCAATGGTCGTGCTCACTTCGGTACGGTGATCAGGGGAGGCCATCATCACCGCCAGCGCCGCGCAGATGAACAGGATCACCAACCAGGTGAGCCAGGGAAACAGCCACATGCGAAAGGTCAGCTCGACGTTCTGCCGACGCAACATCCGGCGCATGCGCAGCTGCGACACTGCAATGGCCAGGTACACCACCAGGGCAATCGCGCCGGAACTGGCCAGCAGGAACTCGAACAACCCGGCGGGCATGAAGTAGCTCCACACGGTGATCGCCGCGCCCAACACGGTGCTGGCGATGACTGCTGCCCGCGGCACGCCTTCGGAGGAGGTCGCCTTCAGCGCCTTCGGCGCATCACCGCGACGGCCCAGCGAGTACAGCATGCGCGAGGCAATGTAGATCGAGGAGTTCATGCAACTGGCCACGGCGATCAGCACCACCACGTCCACCATGAACTTGGCGTGGGGAATGTTCATGATTTCCAGGGCCCGCTGGTAGGAGCCTACCGAAGCCAACAGCGGGTCATTCCAGGGCACCACGGAGATGACCACGAAAATCGACAGCAGGTAAAACACCCCGATGCGCCAGATCACCGAACGGGTGGCCTTGGCAATGTTCTGCGAGGGATTGTCGGATTCGGCGGCGGCGATGGTGACCGCTTCGGTACCGATGAAACTGAACATGATGGTGATGAAGGCGCCGACTACCGCCGACAGCCCGTTTGGAGCAAACCCGCCGTGCGCGGCCATCAGGCCGCTCAATCCGCTGACTTCCCGATCGGGAACCCAGCCCATCAACACGGCAAAACCTACGCCGATGAAACCGATGATCGCCACGACCTTGGCCATGGCGAACCAGAACTCGAATTCGCCGTACTTGGACACGCTGAACAGGTTGGTCACCACCAGTGCAATGATCGACACCAGGGCGAACAGCCAGGCATCGATCTGGGGAAACCACTGGTTCAATACATGGCCGGCGGCCAGCGCTTCGATAGGGATCACCAGCACCCAGAACCACCAGTAGAGCCAACCGACGGTGAAGCCGGCCCAACGGCCGATGGCCTGGTCGGCATAGGTGGAGAAAGAGCCGGTGTCCGGGTTGGCCACCGCCATTTCACCGAGCATGCGCATGACCAGGACGACGAGCAGGCCAGAGAATAGATAGGCCAGCAGGACCGCCGGGCCGGCCGCCGCAATGGCGTGTCCTGAGCCAACGAACAAACCGGCGCCGATAATACCGGCGATTGACAGCATTGTTACGTGACGAGGCTTGAAGCCCTGCGCCAATTGGCCACTCGAATCCTTGGAGCTCGGGCTAATCATTGGTTTTTTTTCTCTGCCGATCGACATTTAAGCGGATGGATAGGGGCAACAGATCATCATTGCTGCCTGCCGGGCTTCCTGAAAGAAGCACTCTTCAAACGCTGCAGTTCTTATCAAGCCCATCATCGTGACGTGGTTGTTTCGATGAAAAGGTGCGCCACCTTACCCGGCTTGTCCGATGATTCAGTTATCTGATCACGCCACATCCGTGTCTGATATCGACACAGGAAGTCATTGTGTTCGCGATGGAAACCAACGAGTCACTACGCGGCCAAGGGTGATCATCTCGGTTCATTGAGAGTGCTTTTAATCAGGTAGCGAGACTCGTTGCCTATAAGGAATAAATTCACCGCTCCTCAAGAACCTCTATTTGGGTTGACTGACTTCCTCGGGGCGTGAAGCGGCCAGTCATGCCTGGCTATCGTCGGCTAGTAATGGAGGGGGGAAGGGCAATCCAGGTAAATATCAGGTGCGAGGAATGGTTACAGTGAATGTTGTACCGGTGGTGAGAGTAGAAGTTACAGCCACTTCGCCGCAGTGCGCCTTAACGATCTCCCGAACGATGAACAGACCCAACCCGACACTTCTGAGTTCGGCATTGTCATGACTGCCTCGGATCATCGGCTCGAACAAATCCCCAAGCAACGCCTCAGGTATAGGGGTGCCGAAGTTGTGCACGGTTATAACGAGAACTTGATCTTCAAAGCGTGTGGAAACGGTGACTTCGCTATCGCTGGCACCGTAGGCGACTGCATTGGCGACCAGATTGCCGATGAGCTGATAAAGCCGATCGCTGTCTGCAGAGAAAGCACCTTGCCCATACCGCAGATGGGTCAACGTATGCCCGGGAAAAGCCAGGCACAACTCGTCCAGGCAATCGCCCACCAGTTCGTGTAAATCGACGGGTTTGGGCAGGACCGAGATACCTCGCCCCACCTGAGCCAGGGTGAAATCCAGCAGATCGGCCACCAGGCGCAGCGCACGCTCGGCCGAATGGGTGATGTGGCCAAGTATCTGGACCTGTTTGGCATCCATCTCTCGGCGGCCCAGCAGTTCCGTGGCCATTTTTATGGCCGACAACGGGTTGCGCAGGTCATGACTGACAATCCCGATCAGTTGCTCGGCGAACAGGGCCCTGTCTTCAGCCGCAGCGTACGTGATACGCAACTTGTCCTGGGTCATGTCCTGTACGCGTTGGTCCTTGAGGTGTTTCGCCAAATGCCTTTCGGCAAGCATTCGGGCATTGAGCAGTTCGCGCTCGTACCTTTGGCTATCCGCGGCCTTGAATAGCGTCATTTCATGAAATATGCCAGCAGAATGCTCACAGCTGACGGCGCTAAGCATCATTGGAATGGAGTGTCCGTTGTGGTGAACGAGATCGAACTTCACGTCAGCAACGACGCCCTGAATCTGCATGAGGGGCGCCCAGTACATCTTGTGGAACGTCCTTCCCTCGAGGCTCATCAAGTCCTGGATGTGACGCCCGAGCAGCTCTTTTCGCCGCAAGCCTAACCAGCGGCAGAACGTGAGGTTGACCCGTGCGATCTCGCCATTTTCTGCGGTCAGCAGCAATCCACAGTCAGCTTCGTCGAAGAGAACGTCAGAACCGGGCTGCGAATTTTCATCTTCGGACATTTGTATTCACTGACCAAAGGGGCCGAGATCTGGAAAATTATAGACACGGCTTGCGCAAGGGCCCTCAGAACTTGCCCTTTTCAGACCTCGATGTTTTTTTTGGGGCGTTCACTGGTTTGGAGGTCACCGCCCCTTGTGGGAGCTGGCTTGCCAGCGATGGTCGTTAACGATAACGCGTACCGCTCAACGCATGTCCTGGTCCTGAGATTGATTTGTTGAACTCGGGTTGAAAGCACTCATCTAACCTATGCGTGGGAATATTTCCCGCGAAGCGATACTGACTGGTGTTGAAGGATCATGCGCAAACCGCAGTTGCTCGTTAAAGCTGCAGATTGATGACCGTGTCGGTTGGCTGGCCGCTCAAATGGGCGGCCGGGAACTTACTGGATATTGCGTTCGATACGGACATGACTACGCAACTCCAACCGGAGGTTGGAACATGCAGCTCAATAAATGTTTATTGGCTCTGGCAATTGGCGCAGTCCTGTCGGCATCGACTGTATTGGTGCCCGATTACATCGGCAGTTTCTCCAGCGTGTATGCCAAAGAAGGTGGCAGCGACGGTGGTCAGGGTGGCAGCGGCCAAGGAAAGGGTGGTGATCATGGAGCAGGAGGCGATGGAAAGGGTGGTGATCATGGAGCAGGAAGCGATGGAAAGGGTGGCGATCATGGAGCAGGAGGTGATGGAAAGGGTGGCGATCATGGAGCAGGAGGCGATGGAAAGGGTGGCGATCATGGAGCAGGAGGCGATGGAAAGGGTGGTGATCATGGAGCAGGAGGCGATGGAAAGGGTGGTGATCATGGAGCAGGAGGCGATGGAAAGGGTGGTGATCATGATGCGGCAGGCGATCATGATGGGGCAGGCGATGATGGTGCAGCAGGCGATCATGATGCGGCAGGCGATGATGGTGTAGCAGGCAATGGCAATGCGCATGACAACGACGCAGACAACAATGGCGCAGACGCTGCCGTGAACGACGCAGATGCAGTCCGGGACGCTGCCAAAGCTGATGCGGATGCAGTCCGGGATTCGGCAATAGCCACTGCAAATGCAACCAGGGACGCCGCCAGAACTCAGGCGGATGCAGCCAGGGACGTAGCAAGAGCTGCTGGCGTAGCGGGCGCGGATGCCACAAGGGATGCTGCCAGGGCCGCTGCGGATGCAGCCAGGGACGCCGGCAAGGCAGGCGCAGATGCAGCCAGAGATGCTGCCAAAGCTGCTGCAGATGCAGCCCGGGACGCCAAAGTTTACGCAATTTGCCAGAGAGTCGAGCAAAGTCCGGCCGAAAGATGCCAGAGAGGCTGGCAAAGTTGAGGTGTTCCGTAATCAACACGGCAGGCCTACCGGTAGAAAACGTCTCGCAAGCTTGAGGGGCGTATCGGCAATGAGTCGCAAGCCCTTAAGCGTAGCGGGGCTTGCAGCTTTCTTTCGAAATCTGTCGCACAGTCCGAAACACCGACTGCTTTTGGCCGGCGTTTGCCGCCGCGCCGCTTTCTTCCAAGAGCATTCATAAGGGGATGGCAAGAAACGACTCGAGGCGAACATCCTGAAACCTCACTATGGAGCGCCTATCCATAAGCGCTCCTGTCATTCAGCGGTCAAAGCCAGGCTTTGATTTGAGCGCAGACTGCCTGAGTCGAAATGCCATAGCGATCATGCAACGTCGGCAGGGCACCGGCATCGAGGAATGCATCGGGCAATGCGATCTGCCTGAAGGTTGGCGTCACCCCATTGCGCAGCAGCACCCCGGCAACGGCCTCGCCGAGACCGCCAATAATCGAACTGTTCTCTGCTGTGACCACCAGTCGACCTGACTTTCTTGCCTCGGCGAGAATGGTTTGTTCATCCAGTGGTTTGATCGTCGGAACGTGCAGCACGGCAACATCGACGCCGTCCGCTTGCAGTTCTTTGGCCGCTTCCAGTGCACGCATGGTCATCAGGCCGGTGGAGATGATCAACACATCGTTACCGGTGCGCAGGGTCTTGGCCTTGCCGATCTCGAATTTATAGCCGTACTCGTCCAGCACCAGCGGTACATTGCCGCGCAGCAGGCGCATGTACACCGGCCCTTGATGCGCGGCAATGGCGGGTACGGCCTGCTCGATTTCCAGGGCATCGCAGGGATCGACGATCATCAGGTTGGGCATGGCCCGGAAGATCGCCAGGTCGTCCGTGGCCTGGTGGCTGGGTCCATAGCCGGTGGTGAGGCCGGGCAGGCCGCAAACGATCTTGACGTTGAGGTTTTCCTCGGCGATCGCCATGCAGATGAAGTCATAGGCGCGGCGCGAAGCGAACACCGCGTAGGTCGTGGCGAAAGGCACGAAACCTTCGCGGGCCATCCCCGCTGCCGCACTCATCAGCAGTTGCTCGGCCATGCCCATTTGATAGAAACGGTCGGGATGTGCCTTGGCGAAGATGTGCAGGTCGGTGTACTTGGACAGGTCGGCGGACAGACCGACGATGTCCTGGCGCTGATCAGCCAGCGCCGCGAGCGCATGACCGAAAGGCGCGGATTTAGTGGCTTGGCCTTCCGAAGCTATGGAGGCGATCATCGCCGAGGTGGTCAGGCGTTTCTTGATCGGTTCGGCAGTCGGCGTCGGTGTGTTGGCGGCGTTGTTCATTGGTTTTTTCCTTCTTCAAGATTGCGCAGTGCCAGATCCCATTCGTGTTCTTCCACGCGGATGAAGTGCGTCTTCTCGCGTGTTTCCAGGAAGGGCACGCCTTTACCCATTTTGGTGTCGCAGATGATCACCCGTGGCTGGCTGCCGGAATGATTGCGCGCGGCATCGAACGCGGTGACCAGTGCGTCGAGGTCATTGCCATCGACGCGCTGAGTGAACCAGCCAAAGGCTTGCCAGCGATCGACGATGGGTTCAAAGGACAGGATCTCGCTGGAGTAACCGTCGGCTTGCTGGTTGTTGACGTCGACGATGGCGATCAGGTTGTCGAGCTTCCAGTGCGAAGCCGACATCACGGCTTCCCAGGTCGAGCCTTCATTCAGCTCGCCGTCTGAAAGCAAGTTGTAGACGAAGGAGGGTGAGCCTTTGCGCTTGAGGCCCAGGCAGGCACCGACCGCGATGCCCAGGCCCTGGCCCAGCGAACCGCCGGTGATTTCCATGCCCGGGGTGTAGGCGGCCATGCCTGACATCGGCAAACGACTGTCGTCCGCGCCGTAGGTTTCCAGCTCATCGAGCGGGATGATTTCGGCTTCGATCAGGGCCGCATACAGCGCAATCGCGTAGTGACCGATCGACAGGTAGAAGCGATCGCGGCCCTCCCATTGCGGGTCTTCAGGCCGATAGTCCAAGGCATGGAAGTAGGACACGGCCAGCAGGTCGGCGGCACCGAGAGCTTGGCCGACATAGCCTTGCCCCTGAACTTGCCCCATGCGCAACGCGTGGCGGCGAATGTTATGGGCACGCTCTGTCAGCGTCTTGGGTGTAACGAGTGAAGGATTGGCAGTCATGGTGAAAGCTCCAATAAATCAACGATTGACCGAGGCGGCGGGAATTCGCAGCACCAGCGTGGCGCCGAACACCAGAGCGCCGGTGATCAGGTACATGCCGATGGCGCTGGAACCTGTCTGTGTGGTGATCCAGCCGATCAGGTAAGGCGAGCAGAACCCGGCGAGGTTGGCGAAGCTGTTGATTGCCGCAATGCCCGCGGCGGCGGAAACTCCGCCGAGCAATGTGGTGGGCAGCATCCAGAACAGCGACGTCGCCGACAGAATGCCGGACGCCGCCAGGCACAGGCTCAGGATGGACAGGACGATATTGCCGCCCAGCAATGCGGCGAGGGTCAGGCCGAGTGCGCCGGCAATCATCGGGGCGATCAGGTGCCAGCGTCGCTCGCGGTGTTTGTCGCCACTGCGACCGACCAGCAGCATCGCCACAATGGCGCAGAGGTAGGGCAGACTGGTCAGGAAACCGATGTGCAGCGGATCGGAAACCCCGGCGTTGCGTACCAGTGTCGGTAGCCAGAAGGTGATCGCGTACTGGCCCATTACAACGCAGAAGTAGATGCCTGCGAGCAACCACAGACGACGGTCGCGAATAAACTCGCCCACCGACGCATGGGTGATTTTCTGCTGGTCATCCTCGGCCAGTTCGCGGCGGATCAGTGCTTTTTCGTCGTCATCGAGCCAGGTGGCCTGGTGTACGCCATCCTTGAGATAGCTCAGTACCAGCAAGCCGATAAGAACGGTGGGCACAGCTTCGAGCACGAACATCCACTGCCAGCCGGCCCAGCCATGCATGCCGGCGAAGTGATTCATGATCCAGCCGGAGAGCGGGCCACCGACCATGCCCGACAGCGGAATGGCGATAAACCACAACACGGTCATGCGCGCACGCCGATAGGACGGAAACCAGTAGGTCAGGTACAGCAGCAGACCCGGCGCAAGACCCGCTTCGGCAATGCCAAGCAGAAAGCGCAAGGCATAGAATTGCCACGCGGTTTCGACGAAGGCGAACAGGGCGGAGACGATGCCCCAGGTGATCATGATGCGAGCGATCCAGACCCGCGCACCGACCTTGTGCAGGATGATGTTGCTGGGAACTTCGCAGAGGAAATAGCCGATGAAGAACATGCCCGCGCCCAGTCCGTAAACCGTTTCGCTGAGCGCCAGATCGTTCATCATTTGCAGTTTGGCAAAACCGACGTTGACCCGATCCAGATAGGCGCACAGGTAGCACAGCATCAGAAAGGGCATCAGGCGCCACGCGGTTTTACGGTAGGCGTTGGAGCGCACGGTCGAAACCGCTTCGAGCGACAGGGTAGTCATGATGGTCTGATCTCTTGTTTTTATTGACCGCCAGGCAATCAAGCCTGGCTGCATCGTCGATCCAGAACCGCACGGGCCGCGCAGGCCCGCTCAGGTGTATTCAGTGAATCAGCATGCCGCCGTTCACATCCAGGGTGATGCCGGTCAGGTAAGAGGATAGGTCGCTGGCCAGGAACAACGCGGCGTTGGCGACATCCTGAGCCTCACCCAGACGTCCCAACGGGATGCCGTCGATGATCGCGTGACGACGTTCGTCCTGCATCAGGCCACCGGTGATGTCGGTGTGGATCAAACCGGGGGCGATGGAGTTGACGCGAACCTTGTCCGGCCCCAGTTCTCGCGCCATGGCCTTGGCCAGGCCCAGCACGCCGGCCTTGGCGGCGCTGTAATGCGGGCCACCGAAAATGCCGCCGCCGCGTTGAGCGGAGACCGACGACATGCACACGATGCTGCCGCCCGACTGCTGGCGCATCAGCGGAATCACCGCCTGTGACATGAGCAGGGTGCCGCGCAGGCTGACGTCCAGCACCTTGTCGTAATCAGAGGGGCGGATATCCAGGGTCTTGAGGGGCTGGGTGATGCCGGCGTTATTGACCAGAATGTCGATGCGACCGAAGTGCTCGATGATTTTGGCGACGGCCTGCTGGACTTGCGATTCGTCAGCAACGTTGGCGGCGAGGCCGAGATGACCTTCGCCCAGGGAGGCGGCGGCATCCCGTGCAGCGGATTCATCCAGGTCGAGGATCACGACGCGAGCGCCTTGTTGCGCGAAGGTCGTTGCCGTAGCGCGGCCGATGCCACGTGCGGAAGCTGCACCGGTGATGATCGCAACTTTGCCTTTGAGAAGCATGGAAGAGTACCTCTGATTGTTTTTATTGGGTCGATCCACGAAGAACCGATGACTCAGCTTGTTCTCCACGCTGACCCTGAGCAATAAGGCGAATGTCACTCGATGCTGAAAAAAATTCAGCACTCGCCAACCAACTCTTCCAATGTTTGAATAGCTGAACGCCCGGCCCAAGCCACTTGCAGCGGAAAAACAATAATCATGAGTTCACCTGGCGATGCACCTCCGATCCTTCCACCACTGAAAGCCATTCAGGCCTTCGAACAGACGGCACGCTTCGGCAACGTCGCCCGCGCCGCCGAACTGCTCGACCTGACGCCCTCGGCAGTCAGCCACCAACTGGCCAAACTCGAGGCCATGATCGGCCGGCAGCTATTTCTCAGAACGGCCAGGGGCGTGACATTGACGCCAGTCGGCGAGCAGTACCTCACTGAGGTGTCCGGCATCCTGCACAGTCTGGCGGTGGCCACCGAACGGGCCACCAGCGATGTCAGCCTCGATTGCCTGCGACTGCACTCGTCGCCCAGTTTCGGCTTGCTGTGGCTGATGCCGCGCCTGGAGCAATTTCGCCAGAGTCATCCCGATATCCAGCTCAACCTCTCGTGCTCCTACGAGTCGCTACACTTCAGTCGTGACAAGATCGATGTGGACATCCGCCACGGCATGCCCAATTGGCCCAGCTACGAAGTACGGACGATCCGCAATGAAAAGATTGCCGTGCTGGCGTCCCCGAAGCTTCTGGAAAAACGCCCCATCCGGGCGGTCGCGGATTTACTGGACTGCAATCTGATCCTGTCGGAGGCCACGTTGATCAAGTGGCCGCAGCTGTTTGCTCAACATGGTCTGTCACGCCCCGAAAGACCCTACACACTCAGCTTTGACCGTTCCTACATGACATTGGAGGCGGCCAGCCACGGTTTAGGATTTGCGTTGGAAAGCACGCTGCTTGCGCAGGACTATCTGGCGCGTGGCGCGCTGGTCGAGGTAGCGCCTGAGTTGAGCGCCCCAATCACTGCACACCACCTGGTTTTCCCCAGAGCCCATGCAAATTTTCCAAGGGTGAGAAGATTTCTGGAATGGATGCAGAATGAGTTAGGGCATGACCTCAATTACTGACCCTGATGTCATGACGCCCTGCACGCCCACTTCTAAACAACGTAAGGCGGCGGTATTGTGACCATATTCCTGTGGAGTCACGAGTTGTCAGTCTACGATAGGATGAGTAAGCTGCTGTCATGAATCAGCCATCAATACCTACCTCCTCGCCGAGCACTCGTGGCCCAGCGGAGCACGACATTCGAGACCAGATTGTCGCTGCTGCCAATGAGCACTTCAGTCAGTATGGCTACGGTAAAACCACGGTTTCCGACCTGGCGAAGGCCATCGGTTTTTCCAAAGCGTACATCTATAAATTCTTTGATTCCAAGCAGGCGATCGGCGAAGCGATCTGCTCAAACTGTTTGGGGCAGATTGTTGCGGCAGTCGAACAGGCTGTTAATGCAGACGCGATTTCACCAACCGAGCGTTTCCGCAGACTGGTAAAAACCGTCATTGCCACGGGTGTGGACCTCTTCTTCAATGATCGCAAGCTCTACGACATCGCGGCATTTTCCGCTTCGGAGGGCTGGAACAGTGCCCAGGTTTATGAAGCACAGATCAAGAGCTTTATCTTTGACATCGTGCGTCAAGGGCGAGAAATTGGAGAGTTCGAGCGCAAAACCCCGCTGGACGAAACCGTAGAGTCGATCAATCTGGCGCTGCGACCTTTCGTCAATCCTCTGCTGCTGCAACACAATCTGGACTTTATTGAGCAAGCGCCCACGCTGACCTCCAACCTCATCTTGCGCAGCCTCATGCCTTGACGCGTCACTGAACAAAATATTCAGGTGATTTGAGTCGAGGCGACATCCCCTTCATTGCGTTTTCTGTTCCCGGTACATGAGTGCCGGGAAGACTATCAACTTTGCTGTTTGTGACTATTGATCGAATTGGTCACGTGGATAATATGGGGCGCTGTAGTTCTCGATGTTCTCTTTTAGTGACACCCATAGAGTCCAGGCCATGAAAAAAATAAAACTCAAGAGCCCCGTTGGCCTGGCAGTCGTGCTTGCGTCCTCCAATGTGCTTGCCGGTGGCTTCGCGCTCAACGAACAAAGCATCAGCGGGATGGGATCCGGTTTTG
Source organism: Pseudomonas sp. QLc11A (assembly GCF_052112305.1). Lineage (NCBI taxonomy): Bacteria > Pseudomonadati > Pseudomonadota > Gammaproteobacteria > Pseudomonadales > Pseudomonadaceae > Pseudomonas > Pseudomonas sp. QLc11A. Next base: position 50,121 of record NZ_JAVAJJ010000015.1, on the reverse strand, counting down.
CCGGTCGATCTTCATCTGCGCAAGACGCCAGTACCCTCTTCGGCAATCCGGCGGGCATGGCGCGGCTTAAACGAGAGCAGGCCAACGTGGGGGCGGCCACGCTGTTCGCCAAGTCTGATATCAGCCAGACTCGCAATACGTTTGGAGGGACGGAAGAGGGCGACATGGTGCCCACGACCACCGTACCAATGGGGTATTACGTCAAACCCATCGATGACCATTGGGCATTCGGCGTCGGGTTTTATGTGCCTTTTGGGTTGATTACCGACTACGGCAGTGGTTTTGCCGGACGCTATTACGCCAACAAGAGCGAAGTCACCACACTGACTTTCCAGCCGACCATCAGCTACGCCTTTAACGAAAATATTTCGATCGGATTCGGTCCGACCATTAACCGTATCGGCGGTGAGATATCGGGGATGGTGCCCAATCCACTAAGCCCGGGACGTAATGACGGCAAGCTCAAAAGCACTGGCGATGACACCGCACTTGGATTCAACGCCGGTGTGCTGGTGCAGGCGACAGATCAGACCCGCCTGGGGCTGACCTATCACTCCAAGGTCAGTTACCACGATTACCGAAGAGCAGAACTGGCATGACACGTGGGCTCACGCTATTGGTGCTGCGTATCAATTGAATAATCAATGGGTGCTTCGTGGCGGGTTTTCGGTTGATCAGTCACCCACCAACAACACCAATCGCGGGCCCCGGATTCCTACGGGCGACCGAGAGGTTGTCAGCTTCGGTGCCGGCTGGACGCCGGTGGAAAATGTCACGATCGACCTCGCTTATTCCTACCTTTGGGAGGAGAGCGTAGAGGTCAATGACAGCTCGGCAACGAGAGGTGCATACAGTGCCAAATACAAGAACAGTGCGAGCGGGCTCGGTACTTCCGTCAGCTACCGTTTCTAGCTGAGCGTTGTCACATCGCAAATGTCGGGTCGGGAGTGCGTGTTGCCTCCCGAATCCAGACGCTCAAGGACCTGTATATCGGGCCATTTCTCAGAGAGAAAGGTTGAAGCCTGGACACTGCACCGCTGGCGAGCTTCATCGCGACGCAACAGGCAGGGTTTCAGGAGGTTGCCAGCCGCCGCCGAGCGCCTTGAATGCCGCAACCGCGGCCCGTGCCGATTCCGTCCGCGCCTGCGCTCGGGCATCGGAAGCCTGCAGCATCGTTTCGTCGGCGTGCAGAACATCAATCAGACTGGCCGTGCCTTTTTCGTAGGCAATGAACGACGATTGGCGAGCCTGTGTCAGAGAGGTCTCGCCTCCAGCGAGAGTGGTTGCCTGAGTGTCGCGATTCACCAGAGCGGAGAAGGCATTCTCGACATCCTCAGTGGCGCGTAAAACCGACTGGCGGTAAGCGGCCAGCGCTTCGGCTTCCTGTCCCTTGGCTTGATCGATTTGAGCGTTTATGCGGCCAAAGTCAAAAAGCCTCCAGCGCAGCCCCAGTGCACCCGCCGACTGATTGGCGCCGCCGGTGAAAAGGTTGCCGCCGGATACAGCGGTGGCACTACCCAGCAATGCGCTGAGCGAGAATTTCGGGTAGTACTCGGCAATCGCCACGCCGATGCGCGCATTAGAGGCTGCCAGGCGGCGTTCAGCCACGATCAGGTCTGGCCTGCGGCGCAGCAGATCGGCCGGTGTTCCCCAGGCCTTGATCTGCGGCACAAGAGGAATGCTCCCCGTATCTGCCAGTTGCGTGCGGTGAGTGCCAGGCGGTGTGCCGAGCATGACATCCAGTGCATTCATGGCAGCGTCCAGGCCAGTCTGGAGCACTGGTACTGTCGCCTGGACTTGCGCTAACTCTCCCTCAGTCTGCTGAACCTGGTAGTTGGCAGCGAGGCCCTTGCCGTAGAGCAAGCGGACTTTCTCCAGCAGTCCCTGCCGGGTTTCGACTTGTCGCTTGGCAATGTCCAGCCGGGCCTGCAATCCACGGATAGTGATGTAGATATCGGCCGTCTGTGCTGCAACCGCCAATCGCGTGGCGGTCGCGCCCGCCTCGCAGGCCTGGTACTCGGCGAGTGCGGCTTCGCGTCCGCGTCTCAGGCCGCCAAAGACATCAACTTCCCAGCCAGCATTGAGGTTGAGCTCGTAAGAACTTGCGTACCGATCATAGCCAGGCATCGAGTTCAAAACCTGGCCGAGTGGCGTCTCGATGGATTGGTAGGAGCGCGCGGCCTGACCATCGATGCTCCCGGAGGGCAGCAAGGCGGCATTTGCGGCACCCAATCCTGCCCGTGCCTGTGTGACTCGCGCTGCCGCTTGCGCCAGATCCAGGTTCTGTTCAAGAGCCTTGGAGACGAAGTCGGTCAGCACGGGATCTCCAAAACTATCCCACCAGCTCACGAGACTGGTCGGCACGGTTGCGGGCCTGTGCTCGACAGCGGGTTGACCCAGATAACGATCGGAAAGAGGGAGGGGCGGTCGTTGATAGTCCGGACCGACCGCACAGCCGGCCATCAAACTGGCGGTCACCAAAAGAGCGATAGGGTGCAGAGGAGGCATTTGGGTTCCTTCAATGAGGATTGATTGTGACCATATTAATTAAAGGTCACATTCTGTCAATCAATGAAGTCTATTGTTTCTCGCTGTCTGTCAGTTATCTTGTGACCATTGACATAAGTGGTCACCATGCAGAAAATACTGGGCAATGTCCAATTGTTGAGTAAGGGAACCCATGCGCCGGCTTCTACCTGTCCCGATTGCCGTTTGTCTGTTGCCTCTCGTCCTGACGGCGTGTGGCGACTCATCCGTCGTTGATGACCCACGCACGCACGCTCCTTTGGTGAGGTCCTCTGCGGTTCAGGGGGCGTCCGAGGCTTCACGATCTTTCACTGGCATCGTGGTCGCCCGCGTTCAGGCTGACCTGGGCTTTCGGGTCTCGGGCAAGATACTTGAGCGCCTGGTTGACACTGGCCAGACGGTCAAGCGGGGTCAGCCACTCATGCGCCTCGACCCGATCGATCTCGGGTTGCAGGCGCGGGCACAGCAAGAGTCGGTCATGGCCGCTCGGGCGCGAGCCAGACAAACAGCGGATGACGAGGCTCGATATCGCGACCTGGTTGCCGCCGGAGCCATTTCTGCCTCGGCGTACGATCAGGTCAAAGCCGCGGCTGATACCGCAAAAGCACAGCTCAGTGCGGCGCAAGCGCAGGCAGACGTCGCTCGCAATGCGTCGGGTTACGCCGTGTTGTTTGCTGATTCCGACGCAGTAGTGGTGGAGACACTTGCCGAGCCAGGACAAGTCGTCAGCCCGGGGCAGGCTGTGGTTCGACTGGCGCGGGCAGGGCAGCGCGAAGCCATTGTGCACTTGCCCGAAACGCTGCGTCCGGCGGCAGGTTCCACCGCGCAGGCAACGCTTTATGGCAACGCCACGGATGCAGTGACAGCCAGGCTGAGGTTGCTTTCCGATTCGGCCGATCGCATGACGCGCACATTTGAGGCGCGGTATGTGCTCGAGGGCGCGCTGGCCAATGCGCCGTTAGGTTCCACTGTCACTATGCGGATCGCCGAAGGCAGCGCAAATGGTCAGGTGTTGCAAGTGCCGCTGGCTGCTGTCTATGACCCGGGCAAAGGTGCCGGCGTCTGGATTATTGCGGGCAAACCCGCGAAGGTGACTTGGAGACCCGTCCGTATTTTGAGCGTGAGCGATGATGCAGCGCGAGTTGCAGGTGATCTCAAGGTCGGGGAGCAAGTTGTCGCGTTAGGTGCACATCTGCTGCGTGAGGGTGAAGAGGTGAGGCTGACTCGACAGGGTGACGTCGAAGTTGCCGGGAGCCATCCATGAGCCAGGGGCGCTTCAATCTTTCGGCGCTCGCCGTTCGCGAGCGTTCGATCACGGTGTTCCTGATCTTCCTGATCGGTGTCGCAGGGATCCTGGCGTTTTTCCAACTGGGGCGTGCGGAAGACCCGCCGTTTACGGTCAAGCAGCTGACGGTCATCACGGCGTGGCCGGGCGCTACGGCGCAGGAGATGCAGGACCAGGTCGCCGAGCCACTGGAAAAACGTCTGCAAGAATTGAAATGGTACGACCGCACGGAAACCTACACCCGTCCGGGTCTCGCCTTCACCGTGGTGACACTGCTCGATCGCACTCCGCCCTCCCAAGTGCAGGAGGAGTTCTACCAGACGCGCAAAAAGCTCGACGATGAGGCGATCAAACTTCCGGCCGGTGTGATTGGCCCGATGGTCAACGACGAGTTTTCAGATGTGACCTTTGCTCTGTTTGCCTTGAAAGCCAAAGGCGAGCCGCAGCGATTGCTGGTACGTGATGCGGAATCGCTGCGCCAGCGCCTGTTGCATGTGCCGGGTGTGAAAAAGGTCAACATCATTGGTGAGCAGAGTGAACGCATCTTTGTCTCCTTCTCCCATGATCGGCTGGCCACGCTGGGCGTATCTCCCCAGGATATTTTTGCCGCGCTGAATAATCAGAACGTGCTCACGCCAGCCGGCTCCATTGAAACCAAGGGGCCAGAAGTCTTCCTGCGTCTTGACGGTGCCTTCGACAAGATGCAGAAGATTCGTGACACACCGCTTGCGATTCAGGGGCGAACCTTGAAGCTCTCGGACGTGGCGACGGTCGAGCGTGGTTACGAAGATCCGGCGACCTTCCTGGTGCGTAATAACGGTGAGCAAGCGCTGTTACTGGGTGTCGTGATGCGCGAGGGCTGGAACGGTCTTGATCTGGGCAAGGCACTGGACGTGGAGACGACCAGGATCAATGAAGGCATGCCGCTGGGCATGACGCTTACCAAGGTCACCGACCAGTCTGTGAATATCAGTTCGGCCGTCGACGAATTCATGATCAAGTTCTTCGTCGCCTTGCTGGTTGTGATGCTGGTGTGCTTTCTCAGCATGGGCTGGCATGTCGGTATTGTCGTGGCGGCGGCGGTGCCGCTGACCCTGGCCGTGGTGTTTGTGGTGATGGCGGCCACGGGCAAGAACTTTGACCGTATTACCCTCGGGTCGCTGATTCTGGCACTGGGGCTGCTGGTGGACGACGCCATCATTGCGATCGAGATGATGGTGGTGAAAATGGAGGAAGGCTACGACCGCATCAAAGCGTCAGCCTATGCCTGGAGTCATACGGCCGCACCGATGCTTTCCGGCACCCTGGTGACCGCTATCGGCTTTTTGCCCAACGGCTTCGCACAGTCGACTGCCGGCGAGTACACCAGCAACATGTTCTGGATCGTGGGCATTGCCCTGATTGCCTCATGGGTGGTTGCGGTGGCCTTTACTCCCTATCTGGGGGTGAAAATGTTGCCGAAGATCGAAAAGGTCGAAGGGGGGCAGGCGGCCATTTACAACACCGCCAACTACAACCGTTTCCGCCGGATTTTGACGCGCGTCATCGCCCACAAATGGCTGGTGGCCGGTACTGTTATCGCAACGTTTGTCCTGGCGATTGTCGGCATGAGCCTGGTCAAGAAGCAGTTCTTCCCCACCTCGGATCGACCTGAAGTGTTGGTCGAAGTGCAAATGCCCTATGGAACCTCAATCGAGCAGACCAGCCTCACCACCGCCAAAGTTGAGGCCTGGCTACAAAAGCAGGATGAAGCAAAAATCGTCACGGCCTATATCGGACAAGGTGCGCCGCGTTTCTACCTGGCCATGGCGCCGGAGCTCCCTGATCCGTCATTCGCCAAGATTGTGGTGTTGACGGAGAGTCAGGAGGCACGGGAGGCCCTCAAGTTCCGTATTCGCGAGGCCGTCGCTGAAGGGCTTGCCCCGCAAGCGCGTGTCAGGGTTACGCAGTTGGTGTTTGGTCCATATTCACCTTTTCCTGTCGCCTATCGGGTGATGGGGCCTGACCCGTCGACATTGCGCGAGATCGCCGCTCAGGTACAGGCAGTGATGCAGGCGAGCCCCTTGATGCGAACCGTCAACACTGACTGGGGACCGCTGACACCAACGCTGCATTTCACCCTGGATCAGGACCGCTTGCAGGCGGTGGGGCTGACCTCCAGTGCTGTCGCACAGCAGTTGCAGTTCCTGCTGGCAGGGGTGCCGATCACGGCCGTTCGCGAAGACATTCGTTCGGTGCAAGTGATCGGACGTGCTGCGGGTGATATCCGGCTCGACCCTGCAAAAATAGAAGGCTTTACGCTAGTGGGCACGGCGGGCCAGCGAATTCCGCTGTCCCAGGTAGGGGCAGTGGACGTGCGCATGGAGGATCCCGTCCTTCGGCGTCGTGACCGCACGCCGACCATTACTGTGCGTGGCGACATTGCCGAAGGCTTGCAGCCACCGGACGTTTCAAACGTGATCATGAAGGAACTGCAACCGGTGATCGGCAAGTTGCCGGATGGCTATCGTATCGAGCAGTCGGGGGCTATCGAGGAGTCGGGCAAGGCCGGTCAGGCGATACTGCCGCTGTTGCCGATCATGATTGCCGTCACGCTACTGATCATCATCCTGCAAGTGCGTTCGGTCTCGGCGATGATCATGGTGTTCCTCACCTCGCCACTCGGGCTGATTGGTGTGGTCCCGACACTGCTGGTCTTCCAGCAGCCGTTTGGTATCAATGCGTTGGTGGGGCTGATCGCCCTGTCCGGCATTCTGATGCGTAATACGCTGATTCTGATTGGGCAAATCCATCACAACGCACAAGAAGGGCTGGATCCGTTCCATGCAGTGATCGAAGCCACAGTACAGCGCGCTCGCCCGGTGCTGCTCACAGCGCTGGCAGCCATCCTGGCGTTCATTCCGCTGACGCACTCCGTCTTCTGGGGAACCCTGGCTTACACACTGATCGGAGGTACGTTCGTGGGAACCATCGTGACACTGGTGTTCCTGCCGGCGATGTATTCCATCTGGTTCAAGATCAGTCATGTCAGTCAGAGGCAAACTGAAACAGCAGAAGTGACCTAAGCGCCCGGATCCACTTAAAGAGAGGGCGTATTGGCGCTTCGCGATCAGGTCGTGCCCCCAACGCTTAATCCTGTGAATCCCGATGACGCGGCAACCGGGCTGGCTCGACCTGGTCGCCCTGAAGCCCCGGAAGATGGCACTAACGCATGTGCTTTCGAATGGGTTCGGATTTGGTATCGGAGGTCTGGCGTTGCGCAAACGACTGAAAAGGTGCGCAAAGGATCCAAAAAAGACTGAGTGGAAAACGCAAACTTCAGAAACTACAAAGCCCTGAATTGCCAGGGCTTTGTCGCACCCAAGATGGCGCAGGCGATGGGATTCTGCCAGTGCTCTTCATGATTGAGCACCATGGTCAACTCAGATCCTTTCTGCAACCGCGTTTTCTCTCATCCAATATTTGAGTGGTCCGTAAGGATGCTCAACTGTCTGTCGGCGAACCCTCATCGCAGAGAAAAGATTGAGGTTGCGACTAAGCACTACGAACTGACGACAGACGCTGCGAATGGCTTTGCCGTTGTCTTTGCGAAAGTCGGCGATGGTTTTGAAGTCAGGAGCCAATCCAAAGCTGCCCTTCGCGAAAGGCAGCCAGCGGTCAGAATCGGTCTGCTCTGCGCCTCATGAACTCGACGTTCAGGCGCGCTTGGGGAGCTTCCAGTTCGGGCGGATGAAGTGGCATGTGTAGCCATTCGGTATGCGTTCGAGGTAATCCTGGTGCTCTGGTTCCGCTTCCCAAAAAGGCCCGGCCGGTTCTATTTCGGTGACTACTCGGCCCGGCCAAAGGTGTGAAGCATCGACATCGGCAGCGGTGTCTTCGGCAATGTCGCGTTGCTGTTCATTCAGGTAATAGATCGCCGAACGATAGCTGGGGCCCTGGTCATTACCCTGACGGTTGGGCGTGCTTGGGTCGTGTATCTGGAAGAAGAACTCGAGGATCTGCCGGTAGCTGATCACGGCAGGGTCGAAGACGATCTCGATGGCTTCGGCGTGGTTGCCATGGTTGCGATAGGTGGCATTCGGCACATCGCCGCCGGTATAACCGACCCGCGTGTGCAGCACACCGGGATAGCGCCGCAGCAGATCCTGCATGCCCCAGAAGCAGCCGCCGGCGAGAATGGCAGTTTCGGTTTGTCTGGTCATGGTCTGTCCTTCCTCTCGGGGACGTTGTGTATAGCCATTGTTATGAGGGCGTGTTGGCCAATTCCAAGGTTTCGCGCAAACAGGACTGGAGTGACCGCTCCTGGCCGGTTTCTGCCTTACTCTGTCCCGCTCACCCATCAAGCATTAATGAGTGACGCGAGAAAAAAGAAATAGACCTAGGTCACCACGGCTCAAACTGCTGAATTGGAAGCCCGCCAGACATGGCGTGGCCAGAAGCGACGCTCTAATAACGGTGAGTTCCGTAATTGGTCCAGCACGCTCAGCCGATAGGGGCGCTTTGGTCGATAGCATCGGTGCGCTCCACTACTCGAATGCCTTTTTCCGCGAGCGCTTGCCGCACTGTCACTTGGTAGGCATCTATTGCACCGCGTAGCCAGGTCTCAAATTTTTGGCTAGCCGGTGAGTTCGGTCTTGCCTTGGGTTTGAACAGACTGTAGTTCTGCGCGCTGACCAGGCCCAGTGGGTAGGGGACGATCAGCTCGCCTGTTTGGATGGCGGGTAATGCAAGGAAGCTGTCGCCGATGGTCAGACCGCCACCTGATGCGGCGACCGATAGGCACAGGGTGGTTTCGTTGAACACTGTCTGCTGGTGACGCGGACCGCCAGGATCCAGCCCGGTCAGGGTACACCACTCGTCCCAGACATCGTAATTGGCATCGATCAGGTAAGGCGCCTCGCAAGGCTTGTGGCCCTCTCCTAAATAGGTTTCTGCAAAGGCGCGGGTGCAGACCAGAACGTCGATCCAGCGGCACAGCTCAGTTTCTTCCAACCCTCCGCCCGCCCTGGCTCCGTGCATACCATAGAAAATTCGGAAGTCGAAATCCTCATCGAGGCGGAAGCTAAAGTTGTTTTCGGCGGTGATTTCTACGGATATCCCGGGATTGGCAACCAGAAACTTCCCAACCTGGCCGGCCAGCCAGCTTGACGCGAAGTCACGGCATACCAACACCCGTAGATGCTCTCCCCGCCGTGCCCGGCGGCTGATGGTATCGGTGGTCAGCTGGATCAACTCGAAGGCCTGTTGCAGGGCCGCAAACAACTCGCGGCCCGCCGAAGTCAGGCGGATCACATTGCCCGTACGCTGGAGCAGGGGGCAGCCCATGTCGCTCTCCAACTGCGTAACCTGTTTTGACACTGCTGGACGCGTTACATGCAGCTCTTCCGCAGCGGACGAAATGCTATTGAGTCGGGCAACGGCCTCGAAGGCGCGAAGCGCTGTTAGCGACTGATGTTTTCTCAAGAAGGCGCTCCGTAACCTCAAGTGACTCAGGCTGAAATCTTGTCACTTGCCCGTATAGGAGCCTGACTTTAGCTTGGACGTCAATCCCAACACGCAATTCCGAGGTTTCATAATGCTCCTACCAATCCGTTTTTCTTCGACTGGTCCAACTGACTGGCAGCAATTGCCGAACGAGGCTCTTGAACATGCCGAGCTGATCGAAGGCCGCCCGATGGGCCTGGATCATGCTTACTTCTGCCGTAGCGAACCACCGGTGAAGTCGGGTATCTGGCGCTGCGAACCCTACACCGAGCGTTACGAGAACTATCCGGCTGATGAGTTCATGGTGGTACTGGAGGGTGAGGTCACTCTCGAAGCAGACGGTTTCTGCGAAACCTATACCCAAGGTGATTCCTTTCTGGTGCCCAAGGGGTTTCGTGGCGTGTGGCGCCAGCCAGTTCCGATGCTGAAGTTTTACGTGATTGTCGGTTAGCCAGCTGAAGAGTTGGGTGCGAGTCATAACAATCAATCGCAAAGCCCAAACTGAGCAATCGCTCCTTTAAACCAACCCGGACCCCGAACCTGGCGCGGACATTGCCGAGCGGGGTGAATGGGTCTGCCTCCAGCATTACGTCTGTGGGAATCATTACCATGTCGACTCTTAAGCAAACATCGTTATCCAGCCCGCAAGACGAAGGGCGCTATGACTACATCATCGTCGGTGCCGGCGCAGCCGGTTGCGTTATGGCCAATCGCCTTGGTGAAGATCCGGACTTGCGGATTTTGGTGATCGAGGCGGGTGGCAGCGATGTCTCACTCTTCGTGTCGATGCCGGCCGCACTGTCGATCCCGATGAACACCAAACGCTTCAACTGGGGCATGAAGACCGAGCCGGAGCCTGGCCTGGACGGGCGGCAAGTGAACCTGCCCCGTGGCAAAGGGCTGGGTGGCTCATCGTCGATCAACGGCATGTGTTGGGTTCGCGGAAACCCCATGGATTATGAGCTATGGGAGGCGCTGGGTGCCGATGGCTGGCGCTGGTCCAACGTGCTCCCTTACTTCCAGCGTCTGGAAAACGTCGAGGGCGGAGGCTCTCTGCGCGGGGTCAATGGGCCGATGCACATCAAGCGGGGGCCGGAAACCAATCCACTCTATCGGGCCTTCGTCAAAGCCGGGAACGAGGCCGGCTACGCTTTAAGTGACAACATGAACAATCGGCAGCACGAAGGCTTCGGACCGATGGAAATGAACGTTTGCGACGGGCGCCGCATGAGCGCTGCCCGGGCCTATCTGCGGCCTGCCATCGCCCGGGGGAACGTACGTGTAATCAAGGGCGGCCTGGTTGACCGGGTGATGTTCGATGGCCGACGAGCAACCGGTGTTTTGTTTTCGGTAGCGGGCAAGCCTGCCCGAGCCATGGCCACGCGGGAAGTCATCCTGTCAGCTGGGGCCATCATGTCTCCGGTGATCCTCAAGCGCTCGGGCGTGGGACCTGCGAGGGAGCTCGCGCAGCAGGGTATTGCGGTGATCCATGACTCACCCGAAGTGGGCGAAAACCTGATGGATCATATGGAGCTCTACCTCCAGATGGAGTGCACCCAGCCGGTTAGCCTGTTTCCCACCCAGAGCCTTCTGGGCAAGGCCAGGATCGGCATCGAGTGGCTCGCTACCCGGCGCGGGCCTGGTGCGACCAACCACTTCGAGAGCGGCGGTCATATTCGCAGCCGGGCGGGCATCGTTTATCCCGACATCCAGTTTCACTTCCTGCCGCTGGCCATCTCCTATGACGGGCAGACACTCGCCGCCGGGCATGGCTTCCAGGTGCATGTCGGCACAAAGCGTTCGAAGAGCCGCGGTTGGGTCAGGCTGCGTGACGCCCGTCCGGAAAGTTTGCCGCGAGTACGCTTCAACTACATGACCCATAGCGATGACTGGACGGAGTTCAGGGCCTGCGTGCGCCTGACGCGGGAGATCTTTGCCCAGCCGGCCTTCGCCCCTTATCGGGGCCGAGAACTGGCCCCGGGCGCGGCAGTGCAGGACGATGCGGCCATAGATGCCTTTCTCAAGCAGAAGTTGGAAAGCGCCTACCATCCCTGCGGCACTTGTCGTATGGGCAGCGACGAAGCTGCGGTGACATTCCCCGACGGTCGGGTGCGCGGCGTGGAGGCGCTGCGGGTGGTAGATGCCTCGCTGATGCCCGCTGCCACAGCTGGCGACTTGCAGGCACCAACACTGATGCTGGCCGAGCGGCTGTCCGATCTGATCCGTGGCCGTCACCTGCCGGAGGCGCAGGGCGCCGAGTTACTGGCAGATCCGCAATGGGCCACCCGGCAACGCGGCCCCAATATCACCCGAGACTATTCCAGCGAGCGAAATCGGCTAGCGGCCGCGTTATTGGAAAATGCCAAGGGACAACAGCTACCGATGGTGGCGGGTTGAGTCACAGCGTTACCGGGCAACGAAGCTTCGCATAATCAAGCTTTCGTTCTCCTTTGAGCTGTACAGGTAATAAAAGTCACTGCGATTGACCAGCAATTGGAGGGTTCTCCAGAAAGCTTGATGAATGAAGCCTCAGTGATTCAGCCCCGATCAATCTCAATTAGGAAAACAAGAAAATGGGAACGACATCAAACGGGAAAACAGCCACGGTGACGCCTGTCATTCAGCAGGGCCGACTCGATGGTGCGGAACGGCGTTCTGTAGATTTCGTACCGGTGGCGGAGCGTCATGGCACGGTGCGACATCTCGGTGCGGTCTGGTTAGTTGCCAACATCAACCTGACCGCAATGGCTACCGGCGTTACCACACTGGCGCTTGGCGGTTCACTGTTCTGGACTCTGGTTGCCACTGTGTTCGGTTCACTGTTCGGTACCCTTTTCATGGCTCTGCATTCTTCGCAGGGGCCTCACCTAGGCCTACCGCAGTTAGTTCAGTCCAGAGCACAGTTCGGATTTTTGGGGGCTGCGATCACGGTGTGGGTCTTCGCCTTTGTGAACTACTTCAACTACAACGTCGCCGACGCGATCCTGGCAGGATCGAGTCTGCATTTTCTCCTCGGGATTCCAACTTCCTGGGGGTTCCCAATCGCGGTATTGATCGCCGGCACCTTGGCGCTGTTCGGCTACCGGTGGATCCATCGGGTTAACCGATTCCTGGTCGCACCGCTGGCCTTGACGGTCGTGATACTCACCTTTGCTGCGGTGGCGCGGGGCGGGATTCCTTCGGGTGCTTTCACTCCGGGGCCCATTCAATGGCATTCGTTCGCGACCACCTTCGTGATCGTCGCAGGTTTCCAGCTTGGTTGGGCACCATACGTATCGGACTACTCCCGCTACCTCCCACCCACCGTTTCCACTCGATCGTCGTTCCTGTGGACCTATCTGCCTTCAGCGATATCAGCGCTGTGGGTGATTGGCCTTGGCTCCTTGCTCGCGGCAGCGACCCCCGGCGTATCCGTCATCATGGCGATCGCACAAGGTGGCGACGCCCTGATGGCAGGAGGTGGTCGAATAGCCGTCGCATTGTTGTTCATCGGTCTTCTGGTGGTGATGGCGCTCAACGCTTACGGAGGCAGCTTGACCCTGATCTCGATCGTTGACTGTTTCCGTCGGGTCCGGCCATCGTTGTTTTTGAGGGGCATCACAATCGTCGCGATGACCCTGTCCGTAGGCGTTGTCGCGGCAATGGTCGGGGAGGAACAATTCAATGTTTTCTACGGAAACGTATTGGTGTTTCTGGCCTATCTGTTCACACCATGGACTGCAATAAACCTGGTGGACTTTTATATCGTTCGCAAGGGGTGTTATTCGATCCGCGAACTCTTCAATCCGGCCGGTATTTACGGGCGGTGGGGATGGCAAGGAAACGTCGCCTATATCGGAGCACTGGTGACGATGGTGCCGTTTTTTGTCACCGAGCCTTTCACCGGATGGATAGCTCACCGGATGGGTGATATCGACATCTCGATGTTTGTAGGTCTTGTAGTCGCAAGCCTCCTCTATTTACTCACATCTCGGTCTCTTGATTTGAGCTACGAACGAAGCCTGGTGGAAAAAGAAGGAATAGCTGGCGAGCTATGAAGGCAGCCCGATGTTTCGGACAAAGAATTTATCCCTATCGACACGAAAAAGTAGAGTTAGAACCATGACGACAACCGGCTGGATTTGGGACGAAAGATTTATGACTCATGACACGCGGGCTTGGAGCCTACCGTGGCAGGAACCCATCGACCATCCTGAGAAGGGCGATACCAAGCGACGCTTTGCAAGCCTCGTCAAGCGAAGCGGCCTTGATCAATATCTTGTTCCGCTACCCTTCACTCCGGCCTCTGAAGCCGATCTGTTGCGGGTACACACTCCGGAGTATGTCGATCGAATCCTGAACCCGACCGGTCCTGTCTGGAGCGATGCAGGCGACGGTGAAACGCCCGTCGGACCAGGATCGGCAGACATTGCCAGACTTGCAGCGGGCGCTGTCATCTCGGCGTTCAATGCAGTCGTATCGGGTACTGTGACGAACGCCTACGCGCTCATTCGACCGCCAGGACATCATGCGATTGCCAGTCAGGGGATGGGCTATTGCATATTCCACAACACCGCGGTCGGAATCCGCCATCTGCAGCAAACAGGAGCGGTGAAACGAGTCGCGGTCATCGACTGGGATGTTCATCATGGTAACGGGACCGAGACCCTTTTTTATGACGATCCGTCGGTGCTGACGATCTCTCTTCACCAGGACGACCTTTACCCCATCGGACGCGGAAAGGTACAAGACATCGGAACGGGTCCCGGACTAGGTGCCAACCTGAATATTCCACTACCCGCAGGGTCGGGCCGAGGGGCCTACCTGGGCGCGTTCGAGCGTATCGTAATGCCTGCGGTCCGCCGTTTTCAACCGGATCTCATCGTGATTGCGAGCGGATTTGACTCCGCTGCGATGGACCCCTTTGGCCGCCAACTCTTGTACTCCGGGGCATATCGCGAGCTGACGACTCAGGTGATGAATCTGGCTGAAGAAGTGTGCAAATCGCGGGTCGTCGCTGTGCATGAGGGGGGCTACGATCCGCTGATGGGACCATTCTGCGGTCTTGCCGTGGTTGAAACACTTGCAGGGCGGCGAACCGCAGTCGAGGACCCATGGATGAACACAGTCGCGAATCTTCCGGAACAAGCTTTGTTGCCGCACCATGACGCAGCGATACGAGCGTGTGAACAACTTCTCACGGGAGTACCTGATGGATCCAAGAGCGCGCGATAACGGGGAATTTCAATAGCCTTCCACCGAAGGGGGAGAGCCATTTGGCGATGAGGCGCCAGTGCTGACAAGCGCTGCGCCTCGACAAGACTCAGCGCACTGTCTGCAACCAATTAAGTAAATCCATTTCCAAGCTGCCTGGCTGTGGGGGGGTGGGAGATAACAGGCAATAGCGTGAGCCGTCTTCAATAAATCCTAATGGTGCGGCTAAAACGCCGCTCTGGATATCGTCATGCACTAAGTGCCATGGGCCAATGGCCACCCCCAGGCCCGCGACAGCCGCCTGGATGCTGAAATAAAAGTGCTCAAAAGATTGCATCTCCATGGCAGGAGCGGGCAGTCCTTTTGCAGTAGCCCACTCCTGCCAAGCTGTAGGTCGGCTATTAGTCTGAAGCAGCGGGGCCGAGGAACGCAGGTATTTCCTGCTTTTGCCAAACCATTGATCTACCTTTTCCGGCCGGCATACAGGGCCGATCTTCTCAGGGAATAGGGTCTCAGCATGATAGTCGGAGGGGCGAGGAAAATCGTCCCGCCGAATGGCCAAGTCGATGCCATGGTCGAATGAAAAGATGCCGCCGCCGGCCACTAAATGAATGTCTAGCCCCCGATGTTGTGTTTGGAAGTCGTTCCAGCGAGGAATCAACCATCGCATTAAAAGCGTTGGCTCGCAGGACAGGACAAGCTGGCGGGTACGACGGGCGTCGGTGCGTATCTCGCGAACTGCCTGGTTCATCAATCCAAGCCCTTCACTAACTGCTTTCGCCAGGCGTTTGCCGGCGTCAGTTAAAAAAACCCTTCGGTTACGCCGCTCGAACAGGTCAACGCCCAGATCCTCTTCAAGCAAGCGCACTGCTCGACTTATGGCTCCTGGTGTCAGGTGCAGTTCGTCAGCCGCGCGTGCGAAGTTTTCGAACCGTCCGGCGGATTCGAAGCAACGCAACGCGAGCAGAGAAGGCAGGCGAGCCTCGGTGATTAGTGATTTGAAGTCACTATGTTCATCAGAAACCATCGTTATTACCAAAGAGCAGGATCTGTAAAAATCACTTTCTACTACCAATAATTGAAGGGTGTCGCATGAGCGAATGGATAGCAGTAATCACCATTACAATACTCGCATGCATCAGTCCTGGGCCAGATTTCGCCATGGTTTCTCGCAACGGATTGCTGCTGTCTCGACGGGCGGGCGTCCTCACAGCTGCAGGAATTGGTATGGGGGTGCTTGTCCACGTCTGCTATACGCTGCTCGGACTAGGGTTAGTGCTTCAACAAACGCCTTGGTTGTTCAATGCGCTGAAGCTGGCTGGAGCTGCGTATCTCGTCTATCTAGGCATCCAAATGCTTCGTTCCAAGCCGGCTATCGAACAGCTAGACGCACCGCCACCCGCCATGTCCGACCTGGCAGCTCTGCGGACGGGATTTCTCACGAACGCGTTGAATCCGAAAACATCGATCTTCATCGTCAGTCTGTTCATGGGGGTAATACAACCGGACACCGCCCTGACAATGCAAATTGCATATGGGCTGTTTATCGCTGGGGCGCACGCAATGTGGTTCAGCCTCGTCGCGCTTTGCTTCTCAGCGGGAATGGTGCGCGAGAAATTGGTGGCTGCACGGCAATGGATTGACCGGGTTTTTGGCGGCCTACTCGTGAGCTTCGGGATATTACTGACTATTGCTCAGCGTTCAGTCTGAGTTGAATTAGCCCTTGCGCAGGGCCTTTCAAGCACGCCGCATGTTCGAGTTGTTTCTCGACCTGACTCTTTTGTGTATGAGTCTTTAATTGGGCAGTTTGAATGACTGCTTCTGGCCGCTTGAAGACATTCAGGTATGGGCAAAGCGTGGCACAGTTTGCGGAGATATTTCGACGTCGCAGCGTCGCCGCGGCAAGGAATTCTATTGAGTTGGCATGGCTGGCGAACAGCCGTTGCGAGAGAAATAAATCTCATTCGCCATTTATCTGGCGCTAGTCTGACGCTCGTCTGAAAAGCGTCGGATAAATGACGTTTCGCGTTGTTCTTTTACCCTCCTGACCTAGGCTCAAGCCATGTGGGGAGGAGGTGAAGTCCATGCGCAGATTATTGATTGGCTCGTCGATGCTGGCCTGTCTGGTGGTGCTGGGCGGCTGGTTGAGTCGACCACAGCCGTTGCCGGTCAGGCTGCTGGAGGTTGAGCGCGGGCCGGTGGAGACGCTGGTTGCCAACACCCGCGCGGGTACGCTGAAGTCCTGTCGGCGCTCGCATTTGTCCTTCAATGTCGGCGGCCAGGTTGCCGAGTTGCTGATCGCCGAGGGCCAGCGGGTCCAGGCGGGTCAGGTGCTCATGCGCTTGCGGCAGGTCGAGCAGCAGGCCCGGTTGCAGGAAGCCGAGGCGCGGTTGGAGGCCCAACGCAACGCCCGCGAACAGCGCTGCCAGCAGGCTCATCTGGACCGGCGCGACCTCGATCGCCTGGGCCAACTGGCCGACCGCAAGCTGGTTGCCGCCGATCGCCTCGATCAGGCCGAGACCAAGGCTAACCTGGCGAAGCTGATGTGCAATGCCAGTGCCGTGCTGATCCGCGAGGCCGACGCCAGCCTGCAGTTACAGCGTTCACTGCTGGAGCAGACGACCCTGCGCGCGCCATTCGCCGGCATAGTCGCAGAAATCAACGGCGAACTCGGCGAGTTCGTCACCCCTTCGCCGCCGGGTATTCCCACGCCGCCGGCGGTCGACCTGATCGACGACAGCTGCCTGTATGTCGAGGCGCCGATCGATGAAGTGGACGCTGCCCGGGTTCGCCCCGGAACCGCGGTGCGGATCACCCTGGATGCCTTTCGTGGCCAGCAATTCGCCGGCCGCGTCAGCCGCATCGCGCCCTATGTGCGTGAACTGGAGAAACAGGCGCGCACCGTCGATGTCGAGGTGCGCTTCGACCAACCGCCGGCCGATCTGGTCCTGCTCACCGGCTATAGCGCCGATGTCGAGATCCTCCTGGAGCAGCGCGAACGTGCTTTGCGCATCCCCACCGAGACCCTGCTGGAGGGGCAGCGCGTGCTGCGCTATGACCCCAGCGCCCGGGTGTTGCGCGAGGTGGAGGTGCAAACCGGGTTGAGCAACTGGCGCTGGACCGAGGTGCTCGCAGGGCTGGACGAGGACGCGCGCATAGTCGCCAGCCTCGAGCAGGAAGGGCTCAAGGACACCGTGTCGGTGATCCCGGTGGATGCGGCGGAGACTGAGCAATGATCCGCCTGCGCGGCGGCAGCCGCAGCTTCCAGTTGGGCGAGCAGCAGGTGATGGGGCTGGACGGCCTGGACCTGGACATCGCCGCCGGTGACTACATGGCGGTGATGGGCCCGTCGGGCTCGGGCAAGTCGACCCTGCTGAACATCCTCGGTTTGCTCGATGCGCCGAGCGCCGGCGAATACTGGCTGCAGGGCGAGGCCACGGCGACGCTGAGCGAGGCGCGGCGCGCCCAATTGCGCAGCCAACTGATAGGTTTCGTGTTCCAGTCCTACCACCTGATCGCACGGCTGACGGTGTTGGAGAACATCGAGCTGCCGATGGTCCTCGCCGGCATCGGCGCGGCGCAACGGCACAAGCGCAGCAGCCAATTGGTGGCGCGCCTGGGGCTGGGCGATCGTATTGCCCACCGCCCGGGCGAGCTGTCCGGTGGTCAGCGCCAGCGCGTCGCCATCGCCCGGGCGATGGTCATGCAACCGGCGCTGTTGTTGGCCGACGAGCCCACCGGCAATCTCGATAGCCAGGCCGGCGCCGAAGTCTTCAGCCTGCTGGAGGAGCTCAACGACGAGGGGCTGACCCTGATAGTGGTGACCCACGACGCCAGCCTGGGCGCCCGCGCGCACCGCCAGTTACACATGCGTGACGGGCGGATCCACAGTGCTGCGTCGCAGCAGGCGCTGGCCTGATGCGCGCCGCCGATGCCCTGGCCTTCTGGCTCGGCGCCTTGCGTGGGCATCGCTCGCGCAGCCTGATGCTGCTGCTGGCCATCGCTATCGGGGTGGTGGCGGTCAATCTGCTCACCGGTCTCGGCGCGGGCGCGCGGGCCTTCGTCCTGAACGAGTTCTCGGTGCTCGGGCGCGACATCCTGATCGTTTTCCCGGGGCGCAAGGAAACCACGGGGCGCATGCCGCCGCTCACCGGCCTGACACCGCACGAGTTGACCTTGCAGGACGTCCAGGCCATCACCCGGTTGCCGGGCATCCGCCGGGTCGCGCCGATGCAGGCCGGGCAGATGGAGGTGATAGTCGGCAACCGCAATCGTGAGGTGCTGACCCTGGGCACCACCCGGGACTTCTTCGCCATTCGCCAACTGACGGTCGTCCAGGGCCAGCCCCTGCCGGAGCTGGACCCTGGGCAGGCCGAGGCCGTCTGCGTGATCGGCGGCAAACTCCGGCGCGAGCTATTCGGTGCGCGTCCGGCCCTGGGTGAATGGTTGCGCGCCGGCGACCGGCGCTTTCGGGTGGTCGGTATCCTCAGTGAGCGGGGCGAATCCCTGGGGATGGATTTCGCCGAAATGTTGATCATCCCGGTGGCCAGTGCCCAGGCCTTGTTCAATCGCGAGGGGCTGTTGCGTGTGTTTGTCGAGGTGAGTGGACCGAGCTTTCTCGAGCGCAGCAAACGGCTGATACTCGCCGCGCTCAAGGAGCGCCACGAGGGTGAGGAAGACATCACCCTGATCAGCCAGGACAGCCTTCTCAGCGCCTTCGACGAGATACTCACGGTGCTGACCCTGGCGGTGGCCGGGATTGCCGCGATCAGCCTGCTGGTGGCAGGCATCCTGATCATGAACGTGACCTGGATTGCGGTGAGCCAGCGCAGCGCCGAGATCGGCCTGCTCAAAGCCATAGGTGTGACGGCGGCGCAGCTGCGCCTGTTGTTCCTCGGCGAGGCGGCGCTGCTCGCCCTGGCGGGGGCGCTGGCGGGGCTGCTGCTGGCCGAAACCTTGCTCTGGCTGGGGCGCCTGGCGTTCGATCTGCCGCTCTATGCACCCTGGTGGGCGCGGGCTAGCGCGGTGCTGCTGGCACTCGTCACGGCGCTGCTGTTCGCCTGGCTGCCGGCCGCTCGGGCCGCGGCGCTGGAGCCGGTGGCGGCGCTACGCCCGCCGGGAGCGCACTGATGCGCTGGCAAGATGGTTTCCGGCTGACCAGCTCGGCGCTGACCTGTCGACCTTTGCGCAGCCTGCTGACTCTGCTCGGGGTAGCGATCGGGATAGCCGCCGTGACGCTGCTCACGGCCATAGGCGAAGGCGTGCGCGGCTATGTGCTGGAGAACTTCTCGCAGTTTGGTACGCGGATCATCACCGTGCGCCCGGGCAAGACCCAGACCAGTGGCCTCGGCGGTCTGCTCGGCAGCGTACGGCCACTGACCATCAGTGATACCGACGCCCTGCGGCGCTTGCCGCATGTCGAGGCGGCGGTGCCGATCATTCCGGGCAGCGGGGATATCCAGTTCGGTCAACTGAGCCGGCGCAGCGACATTCTCGGTGGCGGCCATCAGCTGGCGCAGGCCTGGCGCATGCGGCTGAGCATGGGTGAGTTCCTGCCCGTGGCCCGTGACGGTCGTTCGCCGCCTTATGTGGTGCTCGGCCATCAGTTGCGAGTCGAGCTGTTCGGTGCACGCAATCCGCTGGGCGAGCTGATCCGCGTCGGTGGCGTGCGTTTCCGGGTGATCGGCGTGATGGCGCAGAAGGGCCAGTTGCTCGGCTTCAACCTCGATGATATCGCCTATATCCCGGTGGATTGGGCCGAAAGCCTGTTCAACCGCACCGGGGTGGTCAAAGTCCATGTGGTGTTCGGCGCCGGCACCACTTCGCGGGCGTTGAGTCAGCAGATTCGCCAGGTGCTCGGCGAACGGCACGGCGAGGAGGACTTCAGCCTGAGCACCCAGGACGACATGTTGCGCAGCTTCAACCGCGTTCTCGGCACCCTGAGCCTGGCCATCGGTGCCTTGGGGGGCATTTCCCTGTTGGTCGGCGCCGTCGGCATTCTCACCATCATGACCACCACTGTGGGCGAGCGCACGGCGGAAATCGGCCTGCTGCGGGCGATTGGTGCCAGTCCGCGGCAGGTGCTCGGGCTGTTTCTCGCCGAAGCGACGCTGCTGTCCCTGGCCGGTGGTCTGCTGGGACTGCTGTTGATGGGCCTGCTGCTCGGGCTACTGCACCTGGCCATGCCGAGCCTGCCCCTGGCGCTGCAGCCAATGTTTCTGCTGCTGGCACTGCTGCTGGCGGCGGTGCTCGGCATTCTCGCCGGCCTGGCGCCAGCACTGCGGGCGGCCCGCCTGCATCCGGTGGCGGCTCTGCGCAGTGAATAGCGGCCAGGCCAATGAGCCTGACGGGCTGGTTGTACGCTGCGTGACGATAACGAAAACGCCGGCGCTGGACCGGTGATTTTAATGGGTTGGCGGCGGCAAAAACCGAGTGCAAAACTCCGGCAACAAGTCCTCGGGATTCAGAGTGTCCCTAGAGGATAAATTCCTGCAGGTTTACGTTGATCAATGTTTCGAGTGACCGCTTCACGCCCTGAGGAAGTCAGTCAACCTAAATCAAGACTCTTGAGGAGCGGTGACCCACAACTGCCCCTCGAAGTCTTGAGCGATAGCGCCGAAAGCAATCAGTCAACGAATGAGGGGGGGGCAGTTGAGCTAGAGGCAGACCGGAGGCGAACGGTAGCGGCTGCACCGGTGGAACGCTGGCTGAATGGCCCAAGCTGCCTGATTTTGGGCTGCTACAATCAAACGGCGTGCCGCCGCGGTGCTGTCGCAGGGGTCCAGTCGCCACAGTTTGACCCCTTCTTTTCCGCATGTCTTTCGGCATCCATTCACGTATTCACGGAGTTTGGAGGTTGAACATGTCGACTGAATCTTGCGCTGCCAGCCGAGGAAATTATCGGGTCAAGGAAACTGATCGTCGATCCTTAACCGTTTTACTGGGCGTCGGGGCAGCCTTCCTGATGCTGGCGGGTAACGCTCAGGCGCAGCAGGTGGCGATCCCTACAACCGCCAGCGAAGTTCCCGGCCCGGCGAGCGGCACCGCCATGACCACGGCCTACGTGCAATCGGTGGGGCGCATGGCCTACCTGTGGGGCTGGCCGCTGGTCAACATGGCCAACCGCGGCAACGCTTTTTCGAAGGCCCCCGAACCCGGCTTGCTGGGCGGCGTGATACCGATCGCATTCAACCGGAACGCAATGTTGACCGGGTACGTCAGCCCGGACCAAACCTTCATCGCTTGCCCCAACCAGGATGTCGCGTACGGCGCCGGCTTCATGACGCTGGACAAAGAGCCCATCGTCTTCCAGGTCCCGGATTTCGGTGATCGTTTCTGGGTCTACGCCCACTATGACGCGCGCACCGACGAATTTTCCGAGATCGGTAAGGCCTACGGCACCAAACCCGGCTTCTACATGATGGTCGGCCCAAACTGGAAGGGCGAAACTCCAGCCGGCATTACGGCCGTGGTGCGCTCGTCCACGTCGCTGGCCTTTGTCGTTCCGCGTATCTTCATCGATGACAGCGCTGAGGACCAAAAAGCCGTCCAGCCGGTGATCAGCCAGATCGTCTACTACCCGTTGTCGGAGTTCGACGGCAAGATCAAGTCCAAGGACTGGAGCAAACTACCGCATTTCCCCACGCCGAAGACCACCGGCAAAGGGGAGGCCTCGTGGGTAAACCCGGACACCTTCTTCGACGAACTACCGGCGGTGATGAAAAGCGTGCCGCCGCTGCCAGGCGAGGAAGCCCTCTATAGCTGGATCGGCAGTGTTCTGGACGCAGCCGCCAAGGACCCGAAAATCATGCAGACGCTCAAGGCAACCGCTGTCGAGGCTGAGCACGAGATGATTTCCCCGTTCCTGCGGTGGAGCAACAACGGTCGTGCCGCCGGCAATGGTTGGAATTCGCCCGTGAACAACGCCCAATGGGGAACCGACTACCTCAACCGGACCGCCTCTGCCAAGTCGAACATGTACGACAACCGCCCGGAAGAGACGAAATACATCTACACGGACAACGATAGCCAGGGCAAGCAACTCAACGGAAACAACACCTATGCCGTCACCTTTGGCAAGGGCCAGCTGCCACCGGTCAAGGGCTTCTGGTCGCTCACGCTATACAACGACGTCCACCTGTTTCATCCCAACGCGCTAACGCGCAATTCGCTGGGCACGAAGAACAAGAATCTCAAATACAACCCGGACGGGTCGCTGACGCTCTATGCCGGCGCCAAGACGCCCGGCAAGGACAAGGAAAGTAATTGGCTGCCGGCCCCCAGCGGCCCATTCTCGCTCTACATCCGTGCCTATTGGGCCGACAAAGCCATACTCGACGGCACGTGGCAGCCACCGGCCATCGCGACGGTGAAGTGATCAAACGGCAGAGGACGCAACCATGAATCCAAAGAACTCGATCGCCGCTGCACTCGTGAGCGCGTTAGTAATGAGCGAATTGGCAACGCAGGCCTGCGCTCAGCAAGCCAGCTTCAATAAACTCGCCGACCTGCCGTTCACGCAAGGCCGACCCACACAGGAGGCCGCGCAGATACTACGCGACGAGCTGCTTTTTCAACGGGCGACGCAGACGTATCTCTGGGCGCTGCCTTTGATCAACACCCTCGGCATGCAGGTGGGCTCGGAAAAGACATTCGGCGCCGGCTACAACGTCTTGCCGATCTGGAAGCGCAGACTTGACGCCAAGACCCTGGTAACGACCCCCAACTCCGATGTCCTTTACGCGATGAGCTACATCGACTTGGGAAGGGATGGACCGATGGTGATGGAAGCGCCGCCTGAGTTGCAAGGCATCCTGCTGGATGTCTGGCAGCGTCCCATCCCGGTCGATGGTGGCAAGTTCTTCGGTGACGTTGGTCTGTTTGGACCGGATGAGGGAAAGGGCGGCAAGTTTCTCCTCTTGCCACCTAGCTACAAGGGCGAAGTGCCGGACGGCTATTACGTGTACCGCTCTGCCACAAACAATGTCTTTGTCTTTCTGCGCGGGTTCTATAAAGACCCGAAGAATCTGACGCCGGCAGTTACGCATCTTGAACAGACAAAGATATATCCACTGAACGGCGCGGCCGGGGCGAAACCGATGACATACCCCGATGCCTCCGGCGTCCCGGTCAACATGCTGCCGAGCAGCGACGGCAATGCCTTCGATCAGCTCAAGCTGCTTGTGGACAGTGAAGGCGCCAACCTCGCCGGTCCCGATTGGCTCGGCATGCTGGCGGCGATCGGCATCGTCAAGGGGCAACCGTTCAATCCTGATGCGCAAACACGCGAGATCCTCGATCGGGCCGCCAAGACCGGCTACGAAATGAGCCGTGTCATTGGCTTTTCAGACAAGGTGAGCGGTCTCTCGTTCAGAGTCTATCCAGACCGCCAGTGGCTTAATCCTTTCGCCGACGGTACTCCCGCGAATCCGGGCGGGTCGAAGAATGACAGCTGGGAAAATGTCGCCGGAGCCTATCCGTACCTGGCCCTCGATGCTCGAATCTGGATGTTCACCAACTACTACTCGATAAGCCCGGGAATGATGTCCCAAACCCCGGGCAAGGGTGCCAAATACATGATCAGTTTCACCGACAGCGGGGGCACGCCCTTGTCGGGTGACACCAGCTATCGCCTGAACCTGCCGGCCAACATTCCTGCCGCCTTGTTCTGGTCGGTGACGCTTTACGATGCCGCCAATGCTTCCGGTCTCGACAACGGCCAGCCGTTCCCCTCGCTCGGTTCGCGTGACAAGCCGGTGCAGAACGCCGACGGCAGCACCGACCTCTACCTCGGACCCAAAGCACCCGAAGGCAAGAAAGCCAACTGGCTCGCCACTGTGCCAGGCAAAGGTTATTTCGCCATCATCCGACTCTACGGCCCGAAGGAACCCGCTATCGATAAGAGCTGGAAGCCCGGTGACATCGAGAAGGTGAAGTGACGTTGGCCTGTCGATGTCGGGAGGTAAACATAATGCGGATGAGATCACCAACGAGGGAGGCTTTAAGCCGAGATCCTTGAGTGGCAATTTCTGGCCGATTTCTGCCCGTCGCGAAGGGCCACAACGCATTGTCAGGCGCATTCCACGGAATGTTCCATTTAAAGAATTTCACCCTCGGGCGCACGGAAGGCCTTGCTGTAGTAGCCGGATTGGTCGAAACAGCAAACCTGCTTCTTGCCGGATGCAAGCATATCGCAAGCATCACCAATTCGTTTTGCGCGCGTCTTGAGTTGCTTGGCTGACGTAATCCAATGTATCCAGTCTACTCGTGCGATGGTCGTCGTATTGTTCCAAACCTTACGAGCCTCAGGAGTGGCTTCCAGAGCCTCCTGAAAATCGGCTGGGATGTCTGGCTCGGGTTCTTTCTTCACAGGGGTTAGCTCTAGTGTAACGACATCCCCAACGGCTATGCCTGCGGCTTCGAGTAACTCTCTACTGACCTGCAGCCAATGGCTCAGCTGACCATCCGGCTCAAGGGTCGCCTGGAAAGGGTGCCCATTGATTGTGCCTTCAACTGTCGTCCTTCCTCGCCTCGGAAGCTGTTCACTCGCGTCTCTTGGCAGTACTACGAACGCCCACGACGCATCATTATCCGGCTTAGCCGGACGAAGAAGCTTTGCTTCAAATCGGGATTTCACATCGATTGTTGTCATCGCAACTCCTCCAACTCATACGCCTAACTACTCACTCGCGGTATCACCTTCGGATTTAAACGCGACTTGGCCCTGAGAAAAGCGCGACATTGATAAGCCAGCATGGCTCAGCCCGTTCCGAACCCCACTCAGGCGGGGAACCGGGCTATCCAGTGCCTGGCAATCTCTTCGCGCCGGCAGATCCACACCGCGTCGTGGCCTTGCACGTAATCGAGAAAGCGCGCCAGCGCCATCGCACGACCGGGATGGCCACTGATCCGCCCATGCAGGCCGACGCTCATCATCTTCGGGTGTTGCGCGCCTTCCTGCCACAGCAGGTCGAACGCGTCCTTGAGCAGCCGGAAGAAGTCTTCACCGCAGGCGAAGCCGTTCGGCAGCAGATAGCGGGCGTCGTTGTTGACCAGTGTGTAAGGGATCACCAGGTGGGCGGGCGAGCCTGGGAGCCAATAGGGCAGGTCATCGTTGTAGGCGTCCGAGCTGTAGAGAAACCCGCCTTCCTCACGCAACAGGCGGCGGGTGTTCTGGCTGACCCTTCCTGTGTACCAACCGACGGGGCGTTTACCGCAGACCTGCTCGATCACGTCGAGGGTGAGGCGGATATGGTGCCGCTCCTGATCTTCAGGCATGTCGCGATAGTCCAGCCAACGGTAGCCATGCCCGGCAATCTCATGCCCGGCCGCGCAGAGCGCATGGCCGATCGCCGGGGTGAGTTCCAGTGCCCGGCCGACGGCGAAGGCGGTCAGCGGCAGGCCTCGGGCGCGGAACAGTTCCAGAATGCGCCACACCCCTGCGCGCGATCCGTATTCGTACATGCCCTCGACGCTCAAGTCCGGCTCCCCAACACGGGGCGGGCGGCCGGGTAGCTCGTGAAGCCAGGCTTCGGACTGGGGATCGCCATTGAGGACGCAGGATTCCGCGCCTTCTTCGATGTTGAGTACGAACTGGACGGCGACGCGCGCCTCACCGGGCCATCGCGGGTGGGGTGGACGGCCGCCATAACCGATGAGGTCGCGGGCGGACATCAGCCCAGCTCGAAGGTGGTGACGCCGAACACACGTTCGTGCGCGATCGCCGGAGGAGGGCCGAGGTACATGCGTGCGCAGCCGAACACCTCGGTCATGCCCTGTTGGCGCACGAGCGCCATGGCGGCGGGGTTGTTTTCCGGGGCATCGAGAAACAGCGGGCCACCTTGCGCAAATTCCGCCAGGCGCGCGTAGAGGGCATTGGCCGCTTGGGCGTCATCGGCGAACAAGGGGCCGATCTTGCAGCCTTCCCGGCAGCGCCTTATTACGCCATAGCCGCTCAGCCTGCCTTCGCGCCGACAACCCACGGCGAGTGCATCGGCCTGGGTTATCCACCCGCTCAGGAAGGTTGCGCGCGCGGCGGGGAAGCAGGTGCGGTCGTAATCGACCACCTGATCGAACGGGAAGGCGGCCAACGGGACGATGTCCTGGTCGTCTGCCTGGGAGGTCGTCGGGCGCTCGGTGATCTCGGCACGAAAACGCAGGTTGCGATGGGAGAAGACGAAACCACCCTTGGCGTAGTAATCCTGCATCGCGAAGACGCCGTCCATGCCGATGCTCGCGCCCGGGCGCAGGCGGGCGAGGAGCCGCTCGCGGCGTGCGTGCCAGAGGGTATTGCCCAGGCCCTGGCTGCGATACTCAGGCCGGACGATGAAAAAACCCATGAAACCGAATTCGCCATGGTAGGAGGTGATGGCGCCACCGCCGATCAATTCCTCGCCCCGGGACGCCGCGATGAAGGCGGCAGGGTCCGTGGCCCAGAACAGCTCGGCATCGTGAAGGCCGGGGTTCCAGCCCTCACGGGCAGCCCACTCGACGAGTTCGTCCAGTTCGGGACGGGTCATGTTGCGTATGACCAGCTGATTCGACACCGTGAAATTCTCCTCAGTCGCTAATCGAGCCTGTGGTCCATCTCCGCCCGGAACCCTTTCGGTATAGCTTCAAGCCGGGTAATGATCCAGCTCGTGATGTCGCCCTAAGGCGTTCACCGGGGCGCTTTCAAAAAGCGCTGTTCATGATCCGGATCCGGCAACAGGCAGGTGTCGTATTTCCCGAAGAGCCGATAGCGATTGAGCGCAATGCGGTTGTAGGCCCAATCTCGAAGTTGGCGAGGGATGATGCGCAACAGGTTCACAGGGCGCCAGATGGCGGGCAACTGGGCAAAGATTTCGAAAAATGCTTGGGAACGCTCCCAGTAGAATCGGTCGCGGATCACCGCCATGCTGTGGAATTGATCCATGGGCAAACCTGCCCAGGCGAGCAGCGCCTGCCCCTCGGGTGACTGAACCGCCGCCAACCGCACGCGCCGCTGGCGGTCATGGCGAATCACGAACCTCACCCAGCCATTGCACAGCTTGCAGACACCGTCGAACAACACCACCGTCTCACCGGGTTTGAGCAGCGGCGCGGGGGAGGGGAGGATTTTCGAGGCTGGCATGAGCGTGGGTCCAAGGGCGCCTGGGTATCCGCGATCATAACCGTGCGCCAGCGTTGAAGTCTGCAATTGGCTGATGGCCACAAGCGGACAGTTCTCTATGGCGACTGCAAAGGCTGGATTGCAGCGCTCCGGGAACCGGCGAACGCACTCGTGCCAAGCCAGCGCCACAAGTTTTCCGCATCCTGCACAGCGCCGTCTACACGCAGCTCCCGCGACTGAAGAACCTCCCTGGGTGTGCGGTCGCCAGTCCACACCTCGGTCAACGCGCGCACGCTAGAGTCTACGACGAGCGTGAGTTCGCGTCCGGGGTCATCGCGGCACAGATCTGCCACACCATGTTCGACCACAAGCCACCATTCTTTCTCGCCGGAGCGCGCGTCGCGGAACCTGAAGTGGATGACCACCGACCGGGACGGGAACATCTCGATGCGCGCGAACCGGCGCACGTCCCACATGAGCAGGCCCGCATCGAGTTCGTTATCGCGAAGGCGGCTACCTATCCAGCGTGCGCCCCAGTGGCCTAGCGCCATTATGATGGGGCGCAATTCCTCGCCTGCCTCGGTCAGGCTGTACTCCCAGACCTTGCCTGCGGCTGTGCGATGTACGACACCGATATCTTCCAGGTGGCGCAGCCGCTGTGCCAGCAAGCTGGTGGACATCCGTGGTACGCCGCGGTGCAGTTCATTGAAGCGCTTACTGCCACATAGCAGCTCGCGCACGACCAAAGGCGTCCAGCGCTCGCACAGTGCTTCAGCACCACGCGCGACCGTACAAAACTGACCGTAGCTTTCGTCCATCGCCTGTACTCCGCAACTACAACGCTTCAGTTTCTGAACTAGCCTCGCGACTTCGCCACGTGCACGCTCAAACCTGCGAAACCCACTGTCTCAGGAGAACGTCATGACCAAGATAGCCATCATTCAGCGGCCGCCAGTGCTGCTCGATCGCAGCGCGACGATCGCCCGAGCCGTGCAATCGGTCGCTGAGGCCGCGGCGGCGGGAGCCTCGTTGATTGTTTTACCCGAATCGTTCATTCCAGGTTACCCGT
The DNA here is from genome assembly GCF_052112305.1 of Pseudomonas sp. QLc11A. Lineage (NCBI taxonomy): Bacteria > Pseudomonadati > Pseudomonadota > Gammaproteobacteria > Pseudomonadales > Pseudomonadaceae > Pseudomonas > Pseudomonas sp. QLc11A. The sequence continues at coordinate 21,474 of NZ_JAVAJJ010000015.1, read as the reverse complement.
CGTGGATCTGGCGGCTGGCGGCGGGAAAAGACGGAGCTTTAATGGGCCAGTTGCACACGCGTCTGCTGGCCAACGCCGTCGATATCGCGAACGGTGACCTGAACGAATTGTGCGAGGCCGCCAGCGCTCATGCCGTGACAATCGTATGCGGCATCAATGAATGCGAGGGGCGTAATGGAGGCGGCACGCTCTACAACAGCGTAGTCGTTATCGGTACGGACGGCGAAGTGCTCAACCGGCATCGCAAGCTGATGCCAACGAACCCCGAGCGCATGGTCCACGGTTTCGGTGATGCGTCAGGGTTGCGTACGGTCGATACACCCGTCGGCCGCATTGGTACGCTCATCTGCTGGGAAAACTACATGCCCCTGGCGCGCTATTCATTGTATGCCCAGGGCGTGGAAATCTACGTCGCCCCCACGTACGACACCGGCGAGGGTTGGATCAGCACGATGCGTCACATTGCACTCGAAGGGCGATGCTGGGTGCTCGGCAGTGGCACCTCGCTGCGCGGCAGCGACATTCCCGATGACTTTCCGGCTCGCATGCAACTGTTTCCCGATCCGCAAGAGTGGATCAACGACGGCGACTCGGTGGTGGTCAACCCTCAAGGCCGGATCACAGCCGGTCCACTGCACCGAGAGACAGGCATTCTGTATGCGGACATCGACGTCTCACTCGTGGCGCCAGCGCGGCGCACGCTCGACGTCACCGGGCACTATGCGCGCCCTGACATTTTCGAACTGCAGGTGCGACGCACGCCGGCGACAGCGGTGCGCTATATCGACGGGTGAAAGTCACCAACGCTCAGGCGATCCATCTCAACTTCGACGGTATGCGTAACAACTGATGAAGGAGTCATTCCATGAGCATTCAAAGGTCTTACAAAGGCAGTTGTTTTTGCGGCGCAGTCGAGTTCACCGTCAGCGGTGAGCCGGCTGCAATGGGCTATTGCCATTGCGAGTCGTGTCGACATTGGTCAGCAGCGCCGGTCAATGCCTTCACGCTGTGGAAACCCGAGGCGGTGCAAATAACCCGGGGGGCTGACAACATTGGCACCTACAACAAGACACCGCAGAGTTATCGCAAGTGGTGCAAGCGTTGCGGCGGGCACCTCTTCACCGAACACCCGGGGATGGGGCTCATCGACGTGTATGCCGCCGTCATCCCGGATCTCGTGTATTCGCCAGGCGTTCATGTCCACTATCAGGAGGCCAGGCTGCGCATCAAGGATGGGTTGCCCAAGCTGAAGGATGTCCCCAGCGAATCAGGCGGATCGGGTGTCAGCGTGGATGAGTAGCGTCAGGTTTTCCAGACGCTGTGACGGGGCGCTATGGGTCGAGGGTGTGTAAAAACGTTTTTGAGTGCGACCGGTACTCAAAACCGGACTGGAAATCGCGCCTCTACGCGAAATCCCCATCTGCTGACGTGTCGATAAATTTCAGATTTAACGTAGATGCGCCCACTTCAATATTGGCGAAGCGTTTTTACACATTCTGGACCCAAAGCTGACGGTCACACTCGAATTCAGGGGGGGAGCCGTCATGTTGTCGAATGTGCCAGCTCCCTGCTAAAGGCTGTTTACGCCTGAGGTGTTACAGGTGGCCGCGACTGCGCAATCAGCCACTCGATGAAATTGCTTACTTCCTCACGATCGCGATTGCCTTCGCTGCACACGCAGTAATAGTTCTGCAAAGCCGGCACGGCAAGGGCGAGAGGCTGTACCAGTCGGCCTTCATCGAGATCGCGGGCGGACACAACCTCATCACTGAGTGCCACGCCGTACCCATCGCGAGCAGCTTGCAGAACCATGCCGAAATCATCGAAGTAAATATCCGAGTCACTCGATAGCCCAAATCGGGCCTCGGAAAGCCAGCGGCGCCACTGCGCGCCATCGTCTTCATGAAGTAAACGATAATGAGCCAGGTCGGACACGCTTCGAATGGCCTTGGGGCCACGCAATAGTTGGGGGCTACATACCGGTGTCATGCGGATCCCATGCACTAATCGCCACCAGAAGCCAGGCCAGGGAGGGACGCCGTAAATCACCGCCAGATCGGCGCGTCGCCAATCGACTGTATTGAAGTAACTTGCGGTGATGACATTCAACTTGATGTGTGGATTTTCATCCATGAACGCGAACAGCCGCGTGGCAAGCCAAGTTACGCCATGCACGCTGGGGATAGAAAGCGTCAGTTCGATTTTCTGCCGTTCTCCTGGATGTTTACTGGACAGCTGCCGCACCCCATCCTGGATTTCGCAAATCGCGTTGGCTACCCGATGTTGCAAGAGACGGCCATTGTCGGTCAGGACAAGTCGTCGACCTTTCTTCTCGAATAACTCCTTACCCAGCCCACTTTGCAGAACCCGAAGCTGCTGACTGATTGCGCCCGTGGTGACATGCAACTCCACTGCCGCCGCGGCGATATTGCCCAGTCGTGCGACACATTCGAATACCCGAAAACTATGGAGGGGAGGGAGCGCCATTGCTATACCTGTGTTTTAGTTTTTCTAAATAATAATCTTATAAAAAGTTTAGCTTGTTTGCCCTCTTTGTCGCCAGCACCATTGCGCTGCGTTACCGCATTGCTCCTCTAAACCATCAAAACAACAAGAGAAATGTCATGAACCAAGTAGCCGCAGTTTTCCTGGGTTTGGGTATGGCCAGCAGCTTGGCTGTTGCAGCTGATTTGAGCAGCACGAAACCTTCGTTCGTTCAGGGCGACACATTAAAAGTCTGTACTGCCGGCGAGTTTCCACCGATGGAGTTCTACGCCAAGCCCGGCGACACCCAGATGGTTGGTTTTGAGGTGGATGTCATGGCTGCGCTGGCCAAACACTGGGGCGTAAAACTCCAGTTGGTTGTGGGCGATTTCAAAGGTTTGTTGCCGTCTCTCGACTCAGAACGCTGTGATGTCGTTGCCAGCGGCATGACCCTTACCAGCGAACGTTTGAAGCGCTACGACGGTGTTGGCTATTTCAAATCGTCCAAGGTCATGGTGACGTCGGCACGGGATGAACAAACCCGCAAACCGGAGGATCTGAGCGGCAAGGTGATCGCTATCGAGGCGGGCACCACCTACGAGGAAACGGTGAAGGCTCTCAACAAACAACTGGTAGAAAGCGGTCGTAAGCCCATCAGCATGCAGACGTACCCGTCGGCTTCGGCGGTGATCCAGCAGGTTCTCGTAGGGCGAGCAACGGCGACGATCACCCAGGATACAACAGCGGCTTATCGTAGTACCCAGGTGCCAGGGCAACTACAGATTACCTATACCTATCCAGACGCTGAACTGTTTGGACTTTACCTGCGCAAGAACCCTGCCGATTTGCAACAACTCAACAATGCGCTGGGTGCCTTGCAGCAAAGTGGTGAGCTGAAAACGCTGCTCACCAAGTGGAATTTGCCGACCCAGTCGACAGACGTCCAATTGGCTCAGCAGTAAGGGTGAGCGTCATGGTGTTTGATTCTTCGTTATTTTTGGGCGCCGTATTCGGCTGGCCGCTGGCTAAAGGGGCGCTGTTGACCCTTGTGTTGTCGGTTGGCGTGATGGCGTTGTCGATGGTGGTTTCGCTGTTCACCGGCTCCTGTGCAACTTCGTCGCGGCGCGGCGTGCGCTGGTCGATGGCCAGTTATGTGTGGTTGTTCCGTGGTGCTCCGGCGTTGCTGGTCTTGCTGTTTATCTGGAATGGGCTACCGCAGCTGATCCCCAGTTTTCGTGGCGGCTGGTTCACGCCTTTTCTGGCGGCATTCATTGCTCTAACGCTAATACAGATCGCTTATCTGACCGAGATATTTCGCAGTGCATTTGCTGCGGTGAGCAGCGGCCAGCGCGAAGGCGCAGCGGCATTGGGTTTGCATCGATGGCAAGTGTTCATGCTGGTGGTGTTGCCGCAAGCCTTGCGTATTGCGCTACCCGCTTTGGTTAACGAGTTCATCTCACTGCTCAAGGCCACTTCCCTGGCGACCATTATCTCTTTGAATGAGTTGATGACCACCACCCAGTTTGCAATTGCCACGAGCTTTCAGTTCCTGGAGTGGTACAGCGCCGCGCTGGTTTACTACATGTTGCTGGTCTCGGTATTGACGGGCATGCAGATGCGCGTCGAGCGCGTTCTTTCCAACGGCTACCGCTAAGAGCGGTTTTCGGCAAAACAGGAGACACCATGAAACTGTCCATTGATACGCCAGTCAAGCTTGCCAAGACTCAGCCTACTGCGGTGGAAATTCGGGGGCTTGGCAAATGGTACGGAGCGTTCCAGGTACTGAAAAACGTTGATCTGGATGTCCAGCAAGGCGAACGTGTGGTCATTTGCGGGCCCTCCGGCTCCGGAAAGTCCAGCCTGATTCGCTGCATCAATCGCCTTGAAGAACACCAGGAAGGACGAATCGTCGTCGACGGTGTGGAGCTTACCGGCCAACTCAAACGCATCGACCGGGTGCGTAGTGAAGTGGGTATGGTGTTTCAGCATTTCAATCTATTTCCCCACCTCACTATCCTTGAGAACTGCACACTGGCGCCACGTTGGGTACGCAAGATGTCTCGCCGAGAAGCAGAAGAGCTGGCCATGCATTACCTGGAGCGGGTACGCATCCCGGACAAAGCCCATTGCTATCCCGCCAAACTCTCGGGAGGCCAACAGCAGCGAGTCGCCATTGCACGAGCCTTGTGCATGAATCCCCGGGTGATGCTGTTCGATGAACCGACCTCGGCGCTGGACCCGGAGATGATCAAAGAGGTGCTCGACACCATGGTTCAACTGGCGGAAGAGGGGATGACCATGGTGTGTGTTACCCACGAAATGGGATTTGCTCGCAAGGTGGCCGACAAGGTTGTCTTCATGGACGCAGGTCAAATCGTCGAGTGCGGTTCCCCTGATCAGATATTCACCCAGCCAAGCCACGAACGCACCCAGCGATTTCTTGGCCAGCTTCTGCATTGAGGTGGCCCATGAGGGATGAATGGTACGAAAGGCAGGACCTGGGCAATGGCATCACTCGCTTGAGCGAGCCTCATGTGCACCGCTACTTTGCCGCCAACCTCTTTCACGTGCGAGGGCGCGATGCAGATCTGGTGATTGATTTTGGCATGGGGTTGGTTCCCTTGCGACCGGCCCTGACTCTGGAAGAAGGTAAGCGGCTTGTTGCGGTGGCTACCCATATTCATGCCGATCATATCGGCGGTTTCCATGAGTTCGAAACACGACTCGGGCACCCTGCCGAGGCGGAACATTTTGCCCGGATGGTTGATCAGGAGACTTTGGCTCATGTGTTTCGCAGCTTGCCTGGCGCAGTGCAGCAATCACCGTGCCTGAACTGGACGCCTGAGCACTATTGCATCAGGCCGGCTCCATTGACCCAAACTGTGGAGGAGGGAGACATCATCGATCTGGGAGACAAACAGCTGCGGGTACTTCATTTACCCGGCCACTCTCATGGTTCCATCGGCCTGTTCGACGAATCGGCAGGTGTACTTTTCAGTGGTGACGTCATCTATATCGGTGGTCTGGTCGATAACCTGCCCTGCTCGAATCAGGCTCTTTACCGTCAGACGATGCAACGTTTGATCGATCTGGAGGTGCAGTGCATTCACGGAGGGCATGGCGCGGCAATGTCCTCCGAGCAGATGAAAGCGATCGCGAGGCATTATCTTCAGGGAACATCAGCCAAGGCAACGCTCTGATCGGGCGGGTTATCGACGAACGTGTTATTTCCGCCCTTGGCATCGCATTACCGCAAACGATTGTCCTTTGACCATTGCTGCCGTTCATAAAGGACAGCCATTGGCCGAATGCTGTCTGTTGTGAACAGGGCGATTGACTGTGGATTCAACCGATCGCAAGTGACGCAAGAATCCCTCGATGACTATTCCAGGTACCGTCCGGGAAGGGTAAGTCCAATGCTTTGCCTCAGGGAAGAGGACCGGCATTGGCCACCCTGCGGGCGAGCCCCTGTAGCGCTCGTCTGCAGTCCTTAAAACAGCCTGGTGATTTCATTCAGGATCCGATCCTGGGTTTGAGTACTTGGCCTGTGGCGATAAGCTACGGCGAGAAAAGCAACGCCTTCGTAGTCGCAGCGAATCGCAAAAGTCATGCCTTCACGCAACCCATAGACTGATCTGTCTCCTGCTTCAACAAAATATCTCGCTTTTGTAAGAGCCGCTCTGGCGTGCTGAAGGCAACCCGTTTGGCTAAGTGAGTGTTGCAGCCAACTGGTTGTGATTCGCACAGACGACGTCTCGCTGTCATCGACAGGTGGTCGAGTAATTTCTTTAGTCGCTGCAGTCATGTTCTCGTCGCTGGTGCAAGCGGTCAGCCCCATTGAGATAACACCCAGTAAAAAACCAGAACGAACTCTTGAATGCTTGAGTGGATTTCGCATGGTGGGGCGTACCTGTGATGATCTGCAATGAATGAAGTGTCAGGCCGCACTTGCCGGTTTCAGTGCTGCCCTCAGGACTGCGGGTCGAACCCGAAGACGCGCAGTTCCTGGTCACAGCGACAGGCCTTGGCGAGGCGCGCTGCCCACGCTATGGCTTCATCGCGCGAAGTCAGTTCCAGCACAGTGAAACCGCCGTCGAGCGTGGGCGCCCAAGGATAGCCGCCCATTGCAACCGCGCCGTCAGCCGAGACGAGTATGGGCGGTACGCCGTCGTCGATTCCGCCGCCGAAGACGTAGACACCGGCGGTTTTCGCCTCATCAATCACAGCGTGTGAGTCGCGGCGCACCGCTCCCCATTCGCCATCGGGCACAACCATCGCCGCGCTTGGAAAAGAGATCAGGTATTTGGCCACGGTGCCTCTTCCGGGAATTGATGGCGGTCGTGATGCCTGCAGGCGGCATGCACCGTCCAATGGACTCGCTGGCTGCTCGGGCAAGCGTTTAAAGGCTAGCGCATTGGGCCACCGCAAGGCTGCCGCTCGTCGGCGACAGTTCCTGGCCGACAGCTGCCTGTCGTGAGGGACTGAAAACGACCATGGCAGTCAGCCATTTGATGCCTGCAAAAGGTGATTGATTCAAACCCCGGAGTTCCCAAGCGACGGTCATTCAGGGGGCAGGGCGGAGCGTTCGATTTCCCCTTGCAGCAACGCCAGGGCCCGATCAAAGTCGAAGCGCTCAAGTTGCTGCGCCACCCGGTTCAGACGCCTGGCCAATGCATCACCGAGAGACAGCCGCCGTAACTCATCAAGCGCCTCAATGGCTGCGGTGTCACTCTCGGCCAATAATTGCTCGAGCCGGGTGAGCCGGTCACTGAGCTCCGCCTCGGGCTGCGGCGGCTGCGCCCCTGAAGCCGTTTGTTCCTCGGGCAAAAGGGCCAGCGCGCTCAATACGGGGATCAAACACCGCCTGACCTCGGTCAAGTGAGCTTGCACTCCATCGCTCGGCTCGCCAGTCCGGCACGCTTGCTCCAGCCGTGCTGCAGCCTGTGCCAGCGCCTTGGCGCCGATGTTCCCCGCGTTACCACGCAACGTGTGAGCCATTCGAACAGCCGCCGTCGGATCGGCATCGGTGATTGCCGTTTTGAACTGTTCGACGAAGTTCTTCTGGGTCCCATGGAATGTGCGCAACAGTCGCAAGTAAAGGGCCGTCTTGCCCGAACAGGCAGCCAGTCCGGCGACCTGATCGATACCTGCAAGCTCGGCGGGCAACTGTCCGGATGTCTCGGCAACGGTCACCTCCCGCGCCCGGCCGCCACGCCCGGGCCGTGGCTTGATCCACCTGGCCAGCGTGGCGAACATGCCGTCTACGTCCAATGGCTTGGACAGGTGGTCATTCATGCCGCAGGCCAGGGCGCGTTCGCGGTCCCCGGCCATGGCGTCGGCGGTCATGGCGATGATCGGCAACGCCGCGAAGTCCGATTGCTGGCGAATCCTGCGGGTCGCGGTATAGCCGTCCATCACCGGCATCTGGCAGTCCATCAGCACACCGTCGAAATCGCCGTCCCGGGCCAACCTGTCGAGTGCCTGTTGGCCATCATCTGCCAGCTCGAGCTCGATGCCTGCCTCTTGCAACAAGTCGCACGCCAGCTCCCTGTTCAGTTCGTTGTCCTCCACCAGCAGCAGGCGCGCACCCTTCAGGCGTGCCATGTTGTCAGCGCTCTGCTCGTTGCGCTCATGGGCGCGGGTACCGGTTTGCGGCACTTTGCCGAACACTGTGCCTAAGGCTTCCAGCAAGGTGGACGGAGTGACCGGCTTGGTCAGCACCACCGGCAGATGGACGTCCTGGTGCCTGGCCTGTTCAAGTAACTCCTCGCGATCAAGGGCGGTGACCATGATGACTGACGGTGTGCGTGCCAGGTTGGCGCAGCGCATCTGGCGGACCGTCTCCACCCCATCCATGCCCGGCATCCGCCAGTCCATCAGGACCAGGTCGAAAGGCAGTGAATCTTTCTCGGCCTGCGCCAGCATGCGCAAGGCCATGCGACCACTTTCGGCGACGTCCACTTCGACACCGAAGCTGTGCGCCATGCCCGAAAGAATTTCCCGGGCACTGGCGTTGTCATCGACCACCAGCACGCGGATGCCCAGCAGCTCATCGGCGGTGAACATGCGTCGCGCAGGAGCATCTGCCTGCATGTCCAGACTCACGCAAAAGTGAAACGTCGAACCACTTCCCAGCACACTTTCGACCCAGATGCGGCCTCCCATCATCTCCACCAGGCGCTTGGAGATCGCCAGTCCCAGGCCGGTCCCTCCGTACTTGCGAGTCGTGGAACTATCGGCCTGGATGAAAGACTGAAAAATTCTCTGGCATTGCTCTTCGCTCATGCCGATGCCCGTGTCGCGCACCCAGAAATGCAGCTCGGCCTTGCCCTCGTCACTCCCGAGGCGCTCGATACCCAGCACGATTTCACCCTGTTCGGTGAACTTCGTCGCGTTGTTGCCCAGGTTGGCCAGGACCTGGCCCAGCCGCAACGGGTCGCCAATCAGTGCGGTCGGCAAATCGGCAACCGTGCTGTAGAGCAGCTCCAGGCCTTTATCCTCGGCCCTCAGGCCCACCACGTTGGTGAAATTCTCCAGCACGTCTTCCAGGCGGAACGGAATACGCTCCAGGTCCATCCTGCCGGCTTCGATCTTGGAGAAATCGAGGATGTCGTTGATGATCCCCAGCAGGTTCTCCGCCGAGCGATGCACTTTCACAATGTAGTTGCGTTGCCGGTTATCGAGGTTGGTGCGCAGCGCCAGGTGACTCATGCCGATAATGGCATTCATCGGCGTGCGGATTTCATGGCTCATGTTGGCGAGGAATTCGCTTTTGGCCCGTGTCGCCTCTTCGGCGATCTCCCGGGCGTGCTGTACTAGCGCCTCGGCGGCCTTGCGGTCGGTGATGTCGTAATACCAACTGGCGCTGATGTTGCGCTCACCGAGTGTCAGGGGGACGGCCGAGAGCAAGACCTCGAAACGCTTTCCACCATCGCGCTGCAGGCTGGCCTCGAAGTTTAAAACCGCGCCCTTGGCGGCCGCGTCCAGGAAGCGGCCGCGCGCTTGTGCATCGCACCAGAAGCGACTTTCGTCCATCTCGCCAAGTTGCTCGCGGCTGACGCCGAACAGGCCCTCCAGCTCCGGGTTGCAGTAGCTCAGGCGGCCATCATCGCCACGGATCAGCATGGCCACCGGACTGCTGTCCAATACTGCACGCAACTGCGTTTCGCTGGATTTGAGTGCCGCTTGCATCTGCCGTCGCTCGCTGACATCACGAACCGAAGCGCAGATACAGGTGCCTCGCCCCTCCAGAAGCGGCAAGTGCGACAGGCCGATCTCCACGGAAAACTGGCTGCCATCCTTGCGAAGGCCTTTGAGGTCATCCAGTTTCGCGCCCATCTGCCGGGTGCTGCCATGGGCGATGAAGCCATTGCGCAACGTCACATGCCGGCCGCGCGCCGCATCAGGCACCAGCCGCTCGATGGTCTCGCCCACCAACTCACCCGTGGCATAACCGAACAGCGTGTCCAGTTGCGGGTTGGTGATCAGGATTTCGCCCTCGGCATTGATGACGATCATGCCGTCCGGTGCCGCCTCGAGGATCGCGCGATACCAGGCCTTGGTGGCACGCAACGCAGTCTGTTGTGCCTCCAGCTCCTTCGATTGAAGCTCAAGCCGCAAGGCCTGCTGACCCATTTCGTCGGCCTGGCGCCGGGTCTCGCTCAGCAAGGATTGCACCGCCAGATGACGCTCCATCACCGCCATGGCTCCGGCCAGGCGTGGCATGGCCTCCTGCAACAGCGACTGTTCACGGGCCCCCAGCGGTTGATGACCCGCCAGCTCGAGCACACCGAGCAGACGTTCACCGCGCAATACCGGCTGCACCAGCAGATAGCTGGCCGGCACTTCACCCAACTGCGAATGCAACCGTCCGAGCGGCTGCGTCAGCCCCTGCAATTCACGGGGCGCTCGATCCAGCGCGCATTGCCCTAGAAGCCCGGCTCCCAGAGCCACCGTCGGCGCCGGCGGGTAATCGGGATCGGTCGCGTAACCGCCAATCAGCTGCAGGCTTTCATCCTGCTCTTGCACGCTATAGAGCACGCCCCGGCAGATGCCGAGCATGTTCGCCATATGGCGCAAAAAGACCTGGGCCAGCTCGCGTGGCGTTTCCGCTTGTGGCAAGTCAGCCTGGAGTTGCTCGGTTTGCGCCTTGACCCAGCGTTGGCGTTCCAATTGTTGCGACTCGGTCTGCAGCGTCGCGATTGCACGCGCCAGATCACCGGTTTCATTTTGCAGATCGGTATGGGGAATCGTCCCGTCCAGTCGGCCGGCGGTCAGCTCGTCAACGGCGGCGCGAACCCGGTAAAGGGGCAGGCGAATCGAACGGCTGATCAACCAGCCCATCAACAGCGCCAGTGTCAGGCCGCCGAGCAGCAATTGATAGGTGAGCCGGGTGCTGCGCCCGGCAAATTCTGCGATCTGTTTGGCCGTATTATGAATGGACGCCTGTTTGATTTGCGCCATCTGCTTGAGCAAGTTGTCCCCTCGCTCATCCACCCCCTGGAACCCGATGCTATTGATCAGCCGCAAGGCTTGCGCTTGCTCCCCTTTATCGGCCAGTTCCAGTGCTGTCTCACCGTCGTGCAGCAAACGCTTCAACAAAACCTCGAAGGTGGCGAATCGCTCTTGATTTTCCTCGCGCCAGAGGGTCGGTTGTGTTTGCAGCAACGCTTCTTGAAGATGTTGTCGAGCCTCACGAAATTGCTCGACGCCCTTGCTACGATCATCTTCGCTGCTGCTGCCGACGGCATGCTGCAATCCCTGCATGAGATGCGACATCTGCACCCGCGCTTCCTGCAAGGGTTCAATACCCGCTAACTCATGCTGGTACAGCCTCTGCATATCCGCTTTCAACAAATCCTGGGTACGCAGGCTCTGCACGCCGAGCACCAGAACCAGCGCCCCTAGCGTCGCGAAGCCGAGGATCAGCTTGATACGAAGAGGCAGACGTTCAAGTTGAGCGAGTACTCGGGTCATGGCAATTCCCGCTGATGAAAAACCGGCGCGTTGACCGTTCAGGGTTTCTGGAGAGTGCGTTGCAGGTCGACCAGCATGGCCATGTCCTGATCGCTGTCGGCAAAGCGCTCGGCAATGACATGGAATTGCTCGGCGTTGGCAAGGAAGGCATCACAGACGTCTGGGTCGAAGTGGCTCGCGCGCCCCTGCCGAATGATCTCCACGGCCTGTTCATGCGGCATTCCAGCCTTGTACACACGACGACTGATCAGTGCGTCATAGACATCTGCAACCGCCATCAATCGGGCACTCATAGGGATTTCTTCGCCAACCAGTCCCTGCGGGTAGCCGCTGCCATCCCACTTCTCCTGGTGGCTGTAGGCGATTTCCTTGGCCATGCGCAGAAAGTCCACCGAAAGGCCCAACTGATCCTCGGCACGCTGAATGGCATCGCGCCCCAGGGTGGTGTGGGTCTTCATGATTTCAAATTCTTCCGGGGTGAATCGCCCCGGTTTAAGCAGGATGTGATCAGCAATGCCGATCTTGCCGATATCGTGCAGCGGTGCCGACCTGAACAGCTGGCGGATGCTGTCATCGTCCAGGAACGGATTGAAACGCGGATGATCGCGCAACAGTTCAGCCAGCAGCCTGACGTAGTGTTGGGTACGACGGATGTGGTTGCCCGTCTCGTTGTCGCGGGTCTCTGCCAGCGAAGCCATCGCCTGGATAGTGACATCCTGAATGGCTACCACCTCACGGGTACGGCGCTGGACTTCCTGTTCGAGGAAGTCGTTCTGATCGCGAAGGAAGTCAGCCGCGGCCTTGATCTTCAGTTGGGTCTGCACCCGGGCCAGGACCAATGGCGGACTGATCGGCTTGGTGATGTAGTCGACCGCGCCCAGCTCCAGGCCCTGGATTTCGTTTTCCATTGACGCCAGGGCAGTGAGAAAAATGATCGGAATATGGCGGGTGCGCGGATCTTGCTGCAGCAGCCGGGCGACGTCATGACCCGACAACCCCGGCATCATGATGTCGAGCAGGATCAGATCCGGCAGTGGATTGTTTTGCAGCACGCGCAACGCCGTTTCGCCGCAGTTGGCGGCCTTGACCCTATACCTGTCCTTGAGCAGGTCGGTCATCAGCATCAAGTTGTCTGGTGTGTCATCGACCACCAGAACGGTGGCCGCAGGATAAACATCCTGTTCAATTCCCATGTCTTTTGGCTCCGCTGCCCTATGAAGGACTGCGCAAAGTCCCTCCATTGCAGACAAGCGTAGCTCTATTCATCGCAATTGCTGATGGAGAATCAAGGCAGCTCAATAGCCGCCCTCGGAAAACACGGAATTGCGAAACACCCGCTGAACGATTCAGCCAATCTGTTGCAACGACCGGTTGAATCCACAGCCGATAGCGACCGCTGATCGAGAAGATTCGCTTGAGCCATTCCCCCGCCCGGCGTATTACCTGTTGCGGGTTATGCGCCCCAGGGCACTAGCGATGGTTGCGATAGCGTTCGGTCAAGGACTGCACGAGGGTGACGTAGGATTGCGTCTCGGCGTAGGGGGGCACCCCGTTGTACTCGACCACGGACGCTTCGCCGGCGTTGTAACCTGCCAACGCCAGCACCTGGTTGCCGTTGAAGCGCTTGAGCAGCCAGGCCAGGTAGCGCACGCCGCCACGAATGTTCTGTCGTGCGTCGAACGGATCGTCCACGGCGAAACGCGCGGCGGTGGCAGGCATCAACTGCATCAGCCCCTGGGCGCCAGCTTCGGAAATGGCGTAGGGGCGAAACGCCGATTCGGCATGTATCACTGCGCGGACCAGCGCCCGGTCGACACCATAAAGGCCCGAAGCGGCTTCGATCTCCCGCCGATAGGATTGGGTGTCCAGGCGCAGTGAGGCGACCTTGAAATCCTTCGGCGCCTTGCACAGGTAGCAGCCCTTGATGAAATAGAGATCGATGACATCGACCCGTGCGGAAATCCCGACGGGGCGGCGGCTCACATATTGACGAACACCCCTGTGGATGAAGGTGAACACCCGAACCCGCACCGCGTCTGAGTTATCGTCCCGCACAACCCGTGGCAGGGCCTTTGCCTTGGCGCCGACACCCGTGCCCGCCATGCCATTGAGGCGAGTGCAGCGGGCGCTGGCGATGGCTTGGCTGCTGTAGCTGATGGCTCCGTCCCTGGCCTGGCATTTGTACATGGCGCTGGCGCACAGTGGAGCGACCAGCAAGGTCAGCCCGATGCAGCCAAGAAGGCTCTTGCAAGCCCATCGCCATGCTCTGCAACTCATCACATCGCTCCGCGCCGCAGGCGCCGATCAGGCTTGGGGCGCTCGGTCCGGGCGCTGCCGTTGGAGGGCCTGTTCCGGGTGACCCGCCTTTTGTTCTGATAGTTATACCCCTTGTTACCGGCCTTGGAACTTGCGTTGACGTACGGGCTGCCTGGACCCAGAGCTGCCTGTCGCAGTCACTCTGAATAAACCAGCAAGCCCAACAGGAATTAATGAATTGAATTTAATAATGTAGTGATTTTGAGTTAACCAACGCCTGTTGCTCACTTCGTATATTCCAGCCACACGCCGGCTGATCTCCCTTCGAAGGCGCACGAAAATAAAAGGTGGAGTTGACGATGAACACTTACAAAATTGCAGCGGTTCCTGGTGACGGTATCGGCGTGGAGGTGATCGACGCGGGTGTTGAAGTGCTCAAGGCACTGGCCGAATGCCTGGGTACCTTTGCCCTGGACTTCAAGCACTTTGACTGGAACTCTGACAACTTCCTGAAAAACGGCCACTACATTCCCGAAGGTGGCCTGGAAGAACTCAAGACATTCGATTCCATTTTCTTTGGCGCCGTGGGGGCGCTGAATGTGCCGGACCACGTCTCCCTCTGGGGGCTGCGCCTGCCGATCTGCCAAGGCTTCGACCAGTACGCCAACGTGCGTCCGGCTCGCGTGTTGCCGGGTGTAAAAAGCCCACTGAACAACGGCCACGAGATCGATTGGGTGGTGATCCGCGAAAACTCCGAAGGCGAGTACTCCGGCAACGGTGGCCGGGTGCATCGGGGCTTGCCGGAAGAGGTGGCTACCGAGGTTTCGGTGTTTACCCGTGCCGGTGTCGAGCGAATCCATCGCTTTGCCTTCGAGCTGGCGCGTACCCGGCCACGCAAGCACCTGACCATGGTCACCAAATCCAATGCCCAGCGCCATGGCATGGTGCTGTGGGATGAGATTTTCTACGAAGTGGCGAAGGACTTCCCTGACGTGAAAATCGACAAGGAGCTGGTAGACGCCGTGACCACCCGCATGGTGCTCAAGCCATCCACCCTGGATGTGATCGTGGCCACCAACCTGCACGCCGACATTCTCTCGGACCTGGCTGCTGCGCTGTCGGGCAGCCTGGGCATCGCGCCCACCGCCAACCTCAACCCGGGCAAGAAATTCCCGTCGATGTTCGAGCCCATCCACGGCTCCGCCTTTGACATCACCGGCAAAGGCGTGGCCAACCCGATCGCGACCTTCTGGACCGCCGCCATGATGCTCGAACACCTGGGCGAGGTGCAGGCATCGCGTCAGTTGATGTCGGCCATCGAAGCCGTGACCGAGGCGGGCGTGCATACCCCTGACCTGGGCGGCACGGCCACCACTCGCCAGGTGACCGATGCAGTCATTGCGCTGCTGCGGCGTTAAACACTTCCTGATCGTGCTATTGCGCCACGGGGGCCGGTCACTCGAACCGGACTCCCGGGCATTTCCTGACAACAATAAAAATTCAGGGTCCGCCATGAAACGCATACTCGGCAAACTCTATGTACAAGTACTCATCGCCGTCGTACTCGGCGCTATCGTCGGGGTGCTGTTTCCCGAAACAGGGACAGCGCTCAAACCCATCGGCGACGGCTTCATCAAACTGATCAAGATGCTCCTCGCCCCGGTGATCTTCCTGACAGTGGTCAGCGGCATCGCACGCATGGAAAACATGAAGGAACTGGGGCGCGTGGGCGTGCGCGCATTGCTCTACTTCGAAGTGGTGTCCACCTTGGCCCTGGCCATCGGCCTGATCGTGGTGGATGTGTTCAAGCCTGGTGCCGGCATGAACATCGACCCCAAGGCACTGGACACCTCCAGCATTGCCACCTACACCACCCAGGCACCGCACAACTCGTTCATGGATTTCATCCTGAGCATCATTCCGGACACCATCGTCGATGCTTTCGCCAAGGGGAATGTGCTGCAGATCCTGCTGTTCTCTATCCTGCTCGGCGTAGCCCTGGCCAATGCCGGTCCCCGCGCCAGGATCTTCATCGACGTCATCGACAGCCTCATGCGCGGCATGTTCAACATCGTCAACATGGTGATGCGTCTGGCGCCCCTCGGCGCGTTCGGGGCCATTGCTTTCACCATCGGTAAATACGGTTTCGGCTCGATGTTCTCGTTGGGCAAGCTGATGGCCTGTGTGTACCTGACCTGCGTGGTGTTCGTGATCTTCGTGCTAGGGCCGATCTGCCGCTACAGCGGGTTCAGCTTGTGGAAGTTCCTGCGCTACATCAAGGAAGAGCTGTTCACCGTACTGGGCACCAGTTCCTCGGAGTCGGTGCTGCCACAGATGATCACCAAAATGGAACAGGCAGGGTGCTCCAAGCCGGTGGCCGGCATGATGATTCCCGCCGGGCTGAGCTTCAACCCGGACGGCCAGGCCATCTACTACACCATCGCCGCCATCTTCATCGCTCAGGCGACCAACACGCCATTGACCTTGACCGACCAGTTGATTGTCCTGGCGGTGTTGATGTTTACCTCCAAGGGTTCGGCGGGGGTGAGTGGCTCGGGCTTCATCATCCTCGCCGCGACGCTGGCCTCCCTGGGCAACATTCCGGTGTCAGGCATGGTGCTGCTGCTGGGCGTCGATCGATTCATGTCCGAGGCCCGCGCCATCACCAATACCATCGGCAACGGGGTAGGGTGCCTGGCCATTGCGAAGTGGGTGGGGGCGCTGGATACAGCGCGGCTGAAACGGGTACTCGATGGTGAAGAGCAGGTGGTGGAGGAGGTGGCAGCCGCCAAGGCCCCGAGCTTCACCTTGCAGCCTGAAAATGCCCATCCATTGGGTGGTGTGAAAACAGCCTCCCACATCTGATCGAAAGGTCGTCATTGAGCTGTCGATTTCCCCGTGGAGTCGACAGCTTTTTTTATCCGCGGTCTTCGATGTTATCGATCTGCTTGAAGCGCTCGATCAGAAAGTCGATCAGGCTGCGTACCCGGGCTGACAGGTGCAGTTGCTGCGGGTAAACCGCATACACGTCTGCGCGGGTGGGGGTATGGTCCTCCATCACCAGACGCAGCCGCCCGCTGCGCACATAGCGGGCGATGTCCCACTCGGCGCGCAGCAGCACACCGTAACCCTCCAGCGCCCAGTTCAGGGCGACCTCACCGTCGTTGCAACCCAGGGCCCCGCGAACCTTGATGCTCTCGGTCCGCCCGCCGTTGTTGAAGTTCCATACACCGTAGGGAGATTCGTTCTGTCGAATGAAAATGCAGTTATGGTTTTGCAGGTCGGAGAGTTTCTCCGGGGTCCCATGCTTATCCAGATAAATCGGCGAAGCGCACAGCAAGCGTCGGTTTGAGGCAATTTTGCGGGCATGTAGCGCAGCGTCCGGCAGCGTGCCGAAGCGAATGCCCAAGTCGAAGCCGTGGGTGGCGAGATCCAACGGGTGGTCACTGATTTCCAGCTGGATTTCCACCTCCGGATAACGGGCGTAGAAAGCCGCCAGCGCAGGACCGATATGCCGGCGACCGAAACCCAGCGATGCGTTCACCCGGATCAGCCCCTTGGGTGTGGCGCGGCTGCTGCAGACCAGCTGCTCCATTTCGTCGACCTGGGTAAGAATGCGCGCGGTATGCGCGTAATACAGTTCACCCTCGGGGGTAAGGCTCATGGAGCGGGTAGTGCGGTTGACAAGCTGAACCCCCAGCCGTGCTTCCAGCGAAGCCAGGCGTTTACTGACGGCCGGTGGCGTCACGCCAAGCTCCCTGGCGGTGGCGACCAGGCTGCCCTGTTTAGCCAGCAGGAAGAAAAAACCCAAGTCCTGGGTGTTCGTCATTCATGACTCCAGATTAATTATCGCGTTGTTTTACGCTAAACCATCGCTTGCGTTTCAATACATATACTCCAGCCGATCCTGCGCGAAAAGCCTTTGTGTCTATGCCGTTTTCGCAGGCGTGAGCGATTGGCCGGGCACGAGCCGTGAGGATCGCGGGCCTGGTTTTTCCGCAGAGGAGGGTGGTTGAAGGACGTGCAGTCCAGGAGTGCCAGGAAGGCTCAGGGCATTTGCAGGAAAGGGTGTTGCTGAGGGCATTACGGGGGATCGGGAAGCACAACCTGTGGCGAGGGAGCAAGCTCCCTCGCCACAGGTGATCTGTTTGTACTTAAGTGAACAAAATTACCTACCCGCGGATCATTTAATGAAGCGTACCTGGGCGTTGATCTTCTCGATGATCGAGCCTTTGCGCTCGTTGAAGCGCACCTTGTTCTGTTCGAAGAGGTTGTTGCCCTTGGTGTCGATGGAAATGATCAGTGGGCCGAACTCGCGTACCCGGTTCACCCAAAGGGTTTCCGGCATGCCCAGGTCCTGCCACTCGGCGCGCTCGATTTCCTCCACCTTGGTGGCGGCCAATACCGCGCAACCACCCGGGAACACCGCATGCACCGCCTTGTTTTCCAGGCAGCCAGCGGTTGTTTCAGGCCCCATGCCGCCTTTGCCGATGATCAGTTTGACCCCGGTTTGTTCGATAAACTGCTTCTCGAATTTTTCCATGCGCATGCTGGTGGTCGGCCCGATGGACACCATCTCGAAGTTGCCATCATCTTTCTTGCGCACGATGGGGCCGGCATGGAATATCGCGCCACCGCGCAAGTCTACCGGTAGCTCGCGCTTGAGCTCGATCAGGCGGCGGTGCGCCACGTCACGGCAGGTCACCAGTTGGCCTGTGAGGTACACCACGTCACCGACGTTCAGACCGGCCAGGTCCTCGTCCTTGATAGGGGTATTAAGGACTTTGATCACAGTACTACTCCTTCATGGGAGAGGATGTCGTAGGACAGGTCGGCGTTGATGCGGATCTTGCCGCGCCGATGTGCCCAGCAACCGGTGGACACGGCCACGCCAATGGTGGAAGGGTGACGCGCCGATGACTCGATGTTCACCCCCATCACACTGCTGTTACCGGTCAGGCCCTGTGGGCCGATGCCCACCTCGTTCAACCCTTCCTCCAGCAATTGCTCCATGAGTGCCGCGCTTTCGTTCGGGTGGCTGGAGTCCACCGGGCGCAGAATCGCCCGCTTGGACAAACGGGCAGCCGTCTCCACCGACGTCGAGACGCCCACGCCAACCAACAGCGGCGGGCAGGCATTGACGCCGCGCGACGTAATGACGTCAAAGACAAACTCGGTGATGCCTTCATAACCCTGACCAGGCATCAACACCTTCGCCGAGCCAGGCAACGTGCAACCGCCACCGGCCATGTACACATCGATCAAGGCATAGTCGGCATCCGGAATGATCTCCCAGTCCAGCCACGGAATCTTCGAGCCAGTGTTGGTGCCGGTGTTCTTCTCAATAAAGGTCTCCACTGCGTTATGGCGCAGGGGGCCCTTGATGGTGGCCTCGCGCGTGGCGTTTTCGAGGATGCTCTCCAGCTCGCCCAACAGCGGGAACCGGGCGCCAGCGCTGATGAAGTACTGAATCACCCCAGTGTCCTGACAGCTGGGCCGATCCAGCTTGTCGGCGTAGTCCTGGTTCTCGGCCATGGAGTCATAGACAGCAATGGCCAATGGATTGGTTTCCGCTGCGCGCAACTGGGCGGTCTTTTTCTTCACGTCGGTGGGCAGGCGCTTGCCGATATAGGCCGTGAACTTGGCCATCACATCAGTCAGCGAATCAACGGCTGAGTCTTTATCCACTTTGGTTTCCTCACTGCATCTCAAGGCTTGTTTTTTTGTTTTGGAGCTTTTGGTTGTGCGAAAGGACGCCGGCATGCCCAAGGGGCAATTCCATATAATGAATGTGGTTAAGGCGCTGAATTAAAATTATCAGCTGAGCTAAAAGGATTGAATGGGGTCTTGGTTATTACACTGTTTACTTGAAGTTAATTATCTGGGGTGAAGTCGAGAGGCGGTTTGTGGGGTTGGAAAGACGCGTGAAATGGCTTTTAACGAGGGATGTGAGGTGTGAATCGGGCATGGGGTAGAAGGTGAGAACCTGGCATCTCAACTGTGGGCATCGATTTTGATGGATTGCATTTGATCGCAAGCTGACGGCGGCTCAGAGGGGAGGCGTTGCGAGTAGATCGGGAGGGGATGGCTTCTTCGGTTGAAATCGATGAAGCATTGCTGGTGGCCTGAATGGATGCTACTGGCCCAGAGTGTGTAAAAACGCTCATGGTCTTCATCGTCTTGGATCCTGTGCTTTCAACGTGCAGCCCTGGCATTTCGAGCTCCAGTAACGGTGCAGATTCAGGCTTTTTTCAACGTAGGAGTAGGGTCAGATCAGCGCCTCGCCAGGGGGGCAAATGTATTCGTTTTTTGCCGCGTCATAGATGAAGGCATCGTTATTGAAGCGCCCGTCAACCTTGGCTCCAGAGGTCATCGGTTTGGGCACATGGGCGGTGATGCAGGCATCGTGACAAGCGAGGATTTGTTCGCTTTTGAAGTAACCTCGGTCCGCCACTACCGACAACGTTTCTGACACTATCGCCTCGCGGGCCTGCTTGGCCATTGAACTGAGTTGATCGCGGTCGGAACCAACGTTGCTCAGAGACTCTCGGGAAGTAAGGTGCCTTGGCCTCGATGTTCACCTCGGATGATGACCGCTGAGGCAGTGAAAGTTGCTCAGCCCCTGCGGTTAGCTCATCGATCTGTGGCGTCGTCATTTGAGCGTAACAACGACCTTGCCCTTGGCGCGTCCCTGCTCGACGTACTTCAACGCCTCTGCCGTTGATTCAAAGGTGAAGGAGCGATCAACCACAGGCTTGATGATTCCGTCCTCAACGAGCGCGGTGATTTGTTGCAGTTGAGCGCCATTGGCCCGCATGAACACGAACCCATAGCTGACATCCTGCTTGCGCGCTTTGCGACGAATGCCAAGGCTCAGCAGGCGCATGACTTGCTGCAATGGCCAGGACAACCTTTGCTCCTGCGCGAACTGTGCAGTGGGTGGGCCTGAGATGGAAATGAGCTGGCCGCCGGGCTTGAGGACCTTGAGTGACTTCTCCAGTACATCGGCGCCGAGGCTGTTCAACACCACGTCATAGTCGTACAGGACACTCTCGAAGTTCTGCTGTGTGTAGTCGATCACTGCATCGGCCCCGAGTGCCTTCACCCATTCGACATTCGCGGTGCTGGTGGTGGTCGCGACAAAGGCGCCGAGGTGTTTGGCGAGCTGGATGGCGAGGGTGCCGACGCCGCCGGAGCCGGCGTGGATCAGTATTTTCTGGCCCTTTTTCAGTTGGGCGGTTTCGACCAGCACTTGCCAGGCGGTCAGTGCAACCAAGGGGAGGGACGCGGCTTGTGCCATGGTGGTATTGGCGGGTTTGCGTGCAACCGCGTTTTCGTCCACAGCGATCAATTCGGCGAACGTTCCGATCCGTGCTTCAGGCGGGCGAGCGTAGACCTCGTCTCCCGGCTTGAACCCCGTCACCTGTGCTCCAATCCGAACCACTACGCCGGCCAGGTCATTGCCCAGCACCAGCGGAAATGCATAGGGCAGGATCAGTTTGAATTCGCCTTTGCTGATCTTCGAATCCAGCACGTTGACGCTGCTGGCGTGTACCTCGATCAAGACGTCGTGGGCGCCCACCACGGGGGCGGGCACTTCGCCAATGCGCCCGTTATTCTTGCCATAGCGATCAATTAGAAATGCCTTCATCGTGGTGCGGCTCTTGTCGGTTGGAGGGAGGGCTGACTCTTATCCACATCTCCGAGCCCACGAGAAGTAGTGGAATCTCGTATGCCCACTTCTGCTTGAAAAACAAA